>CAZWCL010000015.1:0-17249 GCA_964632265.1 uncultured Hyphomicrobiaceae bacterium
CATTGGTTCCGGCGGGGTTTTGACGTCAATGTTGATGACGTCCTTGCAGGCACGGTTGGCGGCTGCGCGCATTTCCGAGGGAAGGTCTTTTGCGATCTGTTCGCTGCGCGTTTCACCGGAAAGCCTAAGCACGTCATCGCTTAGTTCCGCCCGTCCACGATCGAGACGCGACAAGCCCCTGAGACCCGCATCGGCACAGGTAAGCCAGCCCACGGGAGCGCCGTTGGCGTATGTCAGGGCATCGACTATTTCGCGGTCGCTAAAATACTGTTGCGCAACATTTACCAAACGGCGGCGGCTGGACTCGTCCGGTGCGTAACCTGTGAGGCTGACGGTTTGGCCGTCGCTCGCAAGGGTCGTGGTGAAGGGAGAGATCGTTGGCAGCGTGGGTTCGCGAAACTCGATCTTGTGGTCGAGGCTAAAGCTATCCGGCATGCCGATCTTCAGTGCCGATATCACGCGTCCGGCCGTGATCTCTTTGCGTGCCTGTCCCGTGACGATGGCATTCAGATTGGACAGGCGGGCATTGGCATTCTCGAGCGGGGCGATGGCGCGGAGGACCGTGGTGATGGCGCCGAGCAGATCAGCCGGCTCACCGGATGCGCTCGTCATCTTGTCAATAATGGCAGCCTTTGGGAAAACTTCTTTTGCAACGTCGATTATTCGTGCGCGCATCTGCTGGGTTGGGACGTGGCCGTCGAGGTCGAGCTGATTGGCGCGATAGGCTACGCGCCAAGTGTAAGGAGAGACCCGCGGTGGGCGAACGCCATCGCTCGCCAGCGTTATGCCGCTCGGTATGCGGCGGGAGAAGTCGCCTTTGATCGCACGGTAGGCCGTGACACTTTCTGCCTCGCCCGAGATTTCGAGCGAGGTACCGTTGAGGCCGACGCGGGCGCCCTTCTTGAGCTGCATGAGTTGGCGCAGCCCGAAGCTTATACCGTCAATCCAGATATCTTCACCCGGCCCGCCGCGTGCAGGTTGCATGTCATCGCGAATATCGCGTTGCGGGAACTGTTCTTTCGAAACCTCCAGTATCCGGCGATGTGTCCGGGTGTTTGGCACATATCCCGTCAGGCGCAGGTCGCCGCTGCCGAGCGCTGCCCCCCAGATATACTTTGGCGCCTCGGCGACGAGATCGGTCGCGTCGTCGAGTTTCCAGACGCCCCAGACCCGGCTTGCGACCTCCAAGGCTTTCCGGCGATCTTGCTCGGAGTAGGCTGCGCCAATGATTGTCCCTTCGGTGATGTTGAAACGGGTCCGCGCCCAGCCGAGGTCGGCTGCCGCCAATGCGGCAGACGTGCGCTGCTCCAGGTCCTTGATTACCGCTGTTTTCTCGCCCTGAATGGCGAGTCCCCAGATCAATGCGATAACCGGAAGACCAAGCAGCCATCCCCAGACATTGCACCTCATCAGAATGCGATTTCCTCTATCGGTTCGGATCGATCAGAACAGCGTTAACAAACGATGGCGCTCTTATAGCGGCGTCGTTGTCGGCTGGAAAGTGTGCGAAGGTGGACGGCAGCCTGGGCGTATCCAGGGCGTGGCGAATGAGACCCGGAGGTTTGGACAGTATGGATCTTAAAGGCAAAGTGGCTCTCGTTACAGGCGGCAACGGTGGGCTTGGACGGCTTATTTGCCGCGCCTTGGCGCGCGCGGGCGTCAGTTGTGCGGTCGTCGCCGGCAGCAATCGTGCGTCAGCGGAAGAAGTCGCTGCCGGGCTTAGTGAATTCGGTGTTGAAAGCGCGGCGTTCACATGCGATCTGGCGGATCACGCGGCAATGGCCGCGCTGGTCGATGATGTGGCTGCAAAATTCGGCCGTATCGATATCCTCGTCAACGACGCCGCCTTTAACAAGGCTATTCCGTTTCAGGATCTCGACAGTCTCGATATGGAGATCTGGTCGAAGATCATTTCGATCAACCTCACCGCGCCAATGCTGATGTGCAAATTGGTGGCACCCGTAATGAAGCGCACCGGGCATGGACGGATCGTGAATATTTCCTCAGTTGCGGGTTTTGCCCCGCAGGGGTCGTCGATCGCTTATGCCGTGTCGAAGGCGGGCCTCAATCATCTGACGCGCTGTATGGCGGTGGCGCTCGCACCTGAAATACTCGTGAACGGCGTCGCGCCCGGTCTCATCGAGGGTACGCAACTGACGTCGCGCTTGAGTGAAGCACAAGTAAAACGGGCCACTCAACAATCGCTCTTGCAGAAACCGGCCGACAAGGATGACATTGCCGACCAGGTCGTCACGATGTGCCGGACAGATACGATGACCGGCCAGACGATCGTCATCGATTCCGGCCGGGTGTTTCATTGATCAACATCAAAGCTGAACCCGGCACGGCCGGCGGCTTACAATGACACCGCCGGCCGTCGCGTTATGCAGCGTCGGTCAGAACGTGAATGACGCGTTTGTCGAGCATGTCTTTGACCTTGCCGGCGTAGGCGGCCATGTGCGGTGCTTTCGCATGGGCCATCAGATCCTCTTTGGTCTCCCACTTCTCGACAACCACGAAAGTGTCGGGGCCAAGTTCTGTCTGAATTGGGCCCATGCCGTCGGCGTCAATCACCGGATTGTACTCGACGCATCCCTTCTCAGCGTGGACGGCTGGTATATTTTCGCGGAATGCCTGCAAGACTTCGGCGCGCTTGCCGGGCTTGGTGGTGATCATGGCGATGACGTGAATCATAGGGCTCTCTCGGTTTGGGGGTGGAATCTGAGCAGACGATCGTAAATGCTACATCCTTCGTCGAGGTCATGGTAAACCAGCGTCGTGTGATCTCAATCTCAGCCACGATAAGTGGGCTTGAGATCCTTTTGGGTTCGCGTTTTTTGGACGCGCGGAAATGCGATCGAGCGGGGAACAAAGAGATGTTTCATTGGAAGCCGCGGTCGTATTGGCACTTTTCAGTTCTTAACAGCCGGGGATATTTCCCCGAAGATCTGGTTCCAAGACGCATGGTTCCAAGTCCTCTCGTTCCAAGATGGGGGGGCTCAGAATGTTCGGTCTCCGGCCGTCGGGGGGGGATGGCCCGATTATGCATCGGTTTCGCAGTTTTCGTGATGTCAGCCGCGGCGTTTATCAGCGTGGCGTGGGCGGCGGCGAACAGGGCGTGTGTAACCTGCGAGGCACCGCTCGCGACCTACAGTTGCACAGTCGGGCCTGCCGCAGATGGAACACGCGTTTCGCTTGCCGTCAGGCCCCTGCATTTCGCCTGCATCAAAGATATCGCGCGGCGCTTCCAGCACGGGAGTTGCCGCGTGAAACGCAATCCGACTGGAGATTGCCTCGGCCGGGTTCATATGATCGATCCCGAAAAGCTTCGGTCTCGCGATGCAGTGGTGCCAGCCGCGCAGCCTGACAATGGGACGGGCGAGGGGCATGCGGCTAAGGCCGGCAAGAGCGCAGCGAATAATGCACAGGACAACCGGGAGCCGCGCACAGTCGTCGAAATGGCGGAGGAAACGGCAAAAACGACCGAGAAAGAAATGAAACGGTCTGCGGAAAATGTGTCGCAGGTCGCGAAGTCTACTTGGCGTTGTCTGACGTCACTTTTTTCGGACTGCTGAGGTCTGGCCTATCGGGGCCAGCGTGTCCCCTGGTCCTTGACCGACATTGCCCGGCGGAGGTTGTTCGGCCGATCGGCCGCGCCGTTATGGCGTGCGCAACCACTGGCGGGCCTGTCGCTGGGCTTCGGACACCTGCCCCCTGGTCATCTCGCGGGCAATTTCCTGGCGCAGCCCGCGGGCATGGGCATTGCCGCGCAGGGCCGAGAGATTGAACCATTTATGGGCGCTTATAAGATCGAGTTCGACGCCCCGGCCGGCACTATACATGAGCCCGAGTTCGAAAAGCGCGTCGCAACTGCCGCCATCAGACTGTTCGAGAATGGATTGTGCAGCGAGATCCAGGCGAGCCATGGGTTATCTCCATAAATCATTATCAATGGGCGGACTGGGAATATACGGTCCGCTTACCGTCCTTGTGCGTCATAGATTGCTCGCTCAATCCATTATGCTTAGTTAATGAAAAACCGGAATGTCGAAAATAGTGTTTTTCTATTTCTTGATAGGATGAGGAAAAATTCGTTTCAAAGAGAGTGTCCCGAATTGAAACGCGATGCGACAATAAGGGCCTGTCACTGCGAAGCTACAGACGGTGATCTTTGATCGCAGAATGGCTTGTTGGCGGTAGGCGGTAAGGGATGTGTCGGTTAACGTCGATGTCGACGCGTTCGGGGGAACGTTAGTAATGACAACCGGCATGGCTCGTTGGCAGTGGGTCGATGGGCTTGCCGGTTTATATGGTTTGGGGGAATTTGCTTGTGCGGCTGCGTATCTTGCCTTCGTGGGTTTTGGGGCTCGTGGTTTTGGTGTCCGGGTGTGCCAGCGAGCCGTCAAAGTTGGTTCTGGCAGTGGCTGACGACGCTACCGAGCAAGCCGAAATGTCTGCTGCGCCGCGGCGCACGCCGTCTTCCGATGCGTTGTCTGCGATCGCGCTGCAGCGGGTCATGGGACACGACTTGAAAATAGATATATGGCAACCGCAATCTCCGGCGGTTCGTCGATAGGTCCGGTGCCGATCTTCTATCCGGCCCGTTTCCAGTTAAATCGCCCGTTCTCAGTTGAGTACGGGCGATTTTCTGTTGTGCGGTGGTAACGACTACTATGGTTTGAAAATCGTCGACCCGGTAGTCGCGCGGCTTTCCAAATCACGATGGGCCTTGGCCGCGTCGGATAACGGATAGGTCTGATTGACGTTGATATTCACCGCGCCACTTTCAACGACTTCGAAGAGTTCCGCCGCATTCGCCAAAAGATCTTCGCGCTTTGCGACATAAGTAAATAATGTGGGGCGCGTCGCGTAGAGGGAGCCTTTGGCGCCCAGCGCGCCTACTTCGAAATTCTTGATCGGGCCGGATGCGTTGCCGAATGTGACGAACAGGCCGAAAGGCCGCAGGCAGTCGAGAGATGCGGGATAGGTATCCTGACCGATCGAATCATAGACCACATCGACGCCCTTCCCGTCAGTGATCCCCTTGACCCGCTCCACGAAGTTTTCCGTCTTGTAGTTGATGCCGTGGGTACAGCCGGCCTCCTTGGCGAGGGCCAGTTTCTCATCGGAGCCGGCGGTGCCGATGATCGTGGCGCCGAGGTGCTTGGCCCATTGACAGGCGATCAGGCCAACGCCGCCGGCGGCAGCGTGGAAGAGCATCGTCGTTTCGGGGCCGACCTTATAGGTTTCGCGCAAGAGGTAGCGCACCGTCATGCCCTGCAGCATCATCGCCGCGGCCTGATCATAGGTTATGCCGTCGGTCAGCTTTACGGCCCGATCCGCCGGCATCAAGCGTTCTTCGGCATAGGAACCCATCGGGTTGGCGTAGGCGATCCGGTCGCCTTCGCGGATGTCCGTTACGTCGTCGCCGACGGCGATGACCTCGCCAGCTCCTTCCATGCCCATGACGGCGGGGAGATCATTGAGCGGATAGAGGCCGCTGCGTTGATAGGTGTCGATGTAGTTCAGCCCCACCGCATGATGCTTGACTCGTATCTCGCCGGGACCGGGCGCCCCGACGTCGACGTCTTCCCAGATCAGTTTTTCCGGGCCGCCCTGTTCGTGAATACGGATCGCTTTGACCATGACCAATTTGCCTTATGTGATGTTCAACATTTTTACCGGGCGATGCATCGTGTGGGTTAGTGGCAGGCCGCGGTTGACTTCGCCTGCAACATATCGGCCCTTGCGCGGCATGCAAATCAGTTTGATCCGTGTTCGTGGCGGTCATCCTGGCGCCGCAAATGTCGCTGCAATGGATATTGGCAGTGTGATAGCGGCGAAACACGAACATGTTTGGGGCTGTGGGCCGCAGCTTCCGGGCTTGGGGTGGAGACGTGGTGGTAAATCGACTGAAAAACCGCTTGGCGGGCTGCTGGCAGATTGAGCTTGCCAGATCGCGACTGTCGCCGGGCGGCGTTGCGATGGCGGTGCTGCTGACTGCGTCGATTATGGCGGGTTGTTCGGCCAATCAGCCGCCGGCGCCGTCGCCCTTGCAAGCGGGGCTTGGCTGCGTGGACGACAGCCTGCGTTGCCGCAACCATCGCAAGCAGGCGCTCGAGACATTGCTGGCGGACAGCCGGCGGACCTGGATACGGCGGACAGCCGATGCGTCTGCATACGCGTCTGGTGTGCGGTTATTCGCCTACAAAAAAAAGAAGCGCGAGTTGACGTGTTCCGAATTGACCCTTGGGCAGCGCGAAGCCAAGGCGGCGCGGCCGACGCTTCGAGCGGCGAATGAGCGGTTGACGCCCGGTCAGATCGCTCGGGGCGCCATGCTGGGGGACGAAGTTGGTCAGGAATTGGCGCGCGAGCGCAGGCGGCGGGGGTGCAAAGCCTGATGGTGAGGCCTCCGCATGGCTGACTGGATCAGCGCTGTCGTCGCGTTTGCTGATACTTATCGTGCCTGGGCACCTCTGCTCGTTCTCGTGCTTGCTTTTGGAGAGAGCATAGCGTTCGTCTCGCTGGTGCTTCCGTTCTGGGGGATGCTCGTTGCGCTTGGTGCTGTTTTTAGCGGCTCGCTGAGCGAATTCGCGGTCGTCTGGTTCGCGGCCAGTGTGGGAGCTGCGCTTGGCGACTGGGTCTCATACTCGCTCGGCTGGCACTTCAAGACGCAAATTTCATCGATGTGGCCTTTGTCGCGGTACCCGGACCTGCTGCCGCGTGGTCAACTGTTCTTCAATCGGTATGGCGTCTGGGCCATCGTACTGGGGCGGTTTTCCGGCCCGCTTCGTGCCTCGGTGCCGATTGTTGCGGGTGTGACGCGGATGGAGCGCTCGCGGTTCCAGATCGCGAACTGGTTGTCCGCCTTTCTCTGGGCGTTCGTGCTGCTCGCGTTCGGCGACTTCCTCGGCAAGATCATCGCTTATTTCTATGGACTGTTTTCGGGCTAGAAGACGAGCTGGCCCGCCTTTGGCTGGTCAGGTGAGTTCCTTGCGGATTGCACGGAAAACAGCATGGAACATCTCGGTCGTCAGGCGGCCGGTGTTGGTGTTGTATCTGGAGCAGTGATAGCTGTCGTAAAGTACGAGACCATTGTCGGTTTCGTGGCGTGCGGCATGGCCGAAAGGGTGGGCGGATCTGCGCTGATTGAGGGCGCTCAAGGTGGAGTCGTGGGCCACTCGGCCGAGCGCCAGAATGACACGCAGCTGAGGAAGTGAGCGGATGCGTTCTTGCAGAAAGGTCCGGCACGTCTTTATTTCGGCGGCGGTCGGTTTGTTGGCCGGCGGGACGCAACGTACGGCGTTGGTGATCATGGTTTCGCGAAGCTCGAGCGCATCATCCTTGCGGGCACCATATGATCCCGCGGCGAATTCGAATTCCTTGAGCGTGGGATACAAGAGATCGCCGGCATAATCGCCGGTGAACGGCCGGCCGGTCTTGTTGGCGCCTTGCAGTCCAGGCGCCAACCCGACGATGAGAAACCGGATCGGGTCCGGGGCTGCGAACGATGGGACGGCGCCGTTATACCAGGCTGGTTCGGCGGCGGCATTGCTTTGACGGAACGCGACAAGGCGCGGGCACAGCGTACAATCTGAAGGGGGCTCCGCTAACGAGGCGGTATGGGGCACGGTTCATGATCCGGTTGTTGACAAGAAATACCCGAAGGCTAATCAGCTCGGGGCTCATTGTTACAGGTGCCGGATCACACGTGCCGGTTCAAGGTGGAGTTGTGGCCTGATCAGCCGGTTTCGTTTAGAAATGCCAAGTTGCCGTCGGCGTTCGCGCGGCTTGAGCGGTTATCGTTTTCGCGGCAGATGGCGTCTTCGAGGTCGCCGATATCGATGAATTGGTCAGCCTGACGGCGCAGTTCATCGGCAACCATGGGCGGCTTGGACTGAAGGGTTGAGACGACGGTGACGCGTTTGCCTTGCGCCTGCAGTGCGGCGGCGAGCGCGCGGAAGGCGCCATCGCCGGCGAACATGATTATGTGATCGAGGTGAGGCGCGACCATTAAGGCATCCACGGCGAATTCGATTTCGACGCGGGCTTTTGACCGGCGCCGGCCAGCGTTGTCGATGTATTCTTTGGTCTGTTTGGTGACGACCGTGTAGCCGTTATAGTCCAACCAGTCGATCAACGGGCGAACTGAGGAGTATTCCTGCTCTTCTGCCACGGGCGTGTAGTAGTACGCGCGGATCAGTTTCCCCTGATCTTGGAAGTAGGTCAGCAGGCGCTTGTAGTCGATTTCGAAACCGAGTGATTTCGAGGTCGCGTAAAGGTTGGCGCCATCGATGAAGAGCGCCGTGCGCTCGGATCTGTAAAAATCCATGCAAACTCCGATAGATCTGCCCGGTCCATGGATTTGCTCCGTCAAAATCTGCTACGAGCGGGGCTTGCTGGACCAAGAGAGGAAATCAAATTCGGGGGTGTGCGGAGAGATACATTCCGAGGTGATCTTTGGTAGCGGCTGCAACGAGATAACATCTGTCAAAAATTATTAACAATCGAGTCGCGATTGCGCTGGGTGCCAACGTTTCCGGGCCATGGGGGGAGCCGCGTCAGACCTTGGATGCGGCGGTGCACATGCTCGCGTGTATCGGCCTAAGCGATATCGACGTCTCTCAGATCTACCGGACCCGGGCGCAAGGTGCGGTTCGCCAACCGCCGTTCTTCAACATGGTCGCTGTCGGCCAGTACAATGATACGGCGCGTCAGTTACTACGCTCGCTGAAGTCCCTGGAGCGGCGAGCGGGGCGCAGGGTGGGGGTGCGCAACGGTCCGCGGCCGCTCGATCTCGACATATTGGACTATCGGGGGCGCGCGCTGAACTGGCAGCATTGCGATGGCCGGAGTAAGGGCAAGGGGCGAGCGCCGCTCGTGCTGCCTCATCCCGAGATCAGCCGGCGCGCCTTCGTTCTCGTCCCGCTGCTGGATGTATGGCCAGACTGGCGCCATCCCGTCTCGGGTGAGAGGTTGTCACGGTTGCTCGCCAAATTGGGGGGGGTGAACGCAATTATGTTGCGCCGCGAAATATTTCCCATTGATTCGGCTCCTATTTTGTGAGACTGATCAGGGATGGCGTGCGCCGAAGTCCCCACATCCAATGTCCTATTTTAACCGTCGCTGAGCGCAGGAGCATTTACCTATGGCCCGTGTGACCGTCGAAGATTGTGTCGATAAAGTCCCGAACCGGTTCGAGCTCGTGCTGCTTGCCGCGCACCGTGCGCGCGCAATTTCCAACGGCAGCCCCATTACGATCGAGCGCGAGAACGACAAAAATCCTGTTGTTGCGCTTCGTGAGATCGCCGATCAGACCGTGCCGGCTGAAGACATGAAGGAAGGTCTGATCCACTCGATCCAGAAGAACGTCGAAGTCGACGAGCCGGAGGAGGGTTCTGCACCGGTGCTGATCAGCGAACGCCGCGGACCAATGCTCGGGCGCGATGATCAGACGACCGATACGGTCGTGGATGTGCTAACTGAAGAACAGCTTCTTCGGGGCATGGAAAGCCTGACTCCGACGGAACCTTCGGCCGCAATTAGCGGTGGTTCGGGTGGTCGCGGCGGGCGTTGACCGATGAAATGGTCACGCAAGACAAGTGACGATCGTTGATAATTTCGAACGTTCGGCGCTAACGTATTTTGCCGTGCGGGTGGTGTGGTATCCGGCTGGCTCCAATTCAGTCAGCATGGGGCTATTGCCCGCGTGGCTGTAGCGGCTATCATACGCCATCAGGTTGAAATCTGCACGCGGACGCCGCGTGCTGCAGAATGGATGAGCGCCACGCGAACGGTGGCGCTTTGGTACGCCATCATGATGCGCCAGTACGAACTGGTGGAGCGCGTCCTCTCCTATGATGAGGACGCCGATGAAAAGCTCCTCAATCGCGCGTATGTCTACGCGATGAAGGCTCACGCCAATCAACAGCGCGCATCCGGAGCTCCATATTTCTCGCATCCGCTTGAAGTTGCCGCGATCCTTACTGAGATGCACCTCGACGATGCGACGATCGCGACGGCGCTCCTGCACGATGTTATCGAGGATACCGACACGACGCGCGCCGAAATAGATGTGATGTTTGGTCGTGAAATCGGCCAGCTCGTTGAAGGCCTGACGAAGATCAAGCGTCTCGACCTGGTCACCAAAAAGGCCGAGCAGGCGGAGAATTTCCGCAAGCTGCTGATCGCGATTTCGAGCGACATCCGGGTACTGCTCGTCAAGCTTGCAGACCGGCTCCATAATATGCGCACGCTTGAGCATATGCGGCCGTCGAGCCGGGCACGCATTTCAGAGGAAACGCTGGAGATCTATGCGCCTCTTGCCGGGCGCATGGGGATCCGTTGGGTGGTCGAGGAACTACAGGACCACGCTTTCCGATGGCTTTATCCGGAGGCGTATGATGCCGTGACGGGACGGCTGGAGGCGCTCCATGAGAACAATCGGGGTTTGATCGAGGAAATCAGTGCGGCGCTTGAGAGGCGGCTCGGGGAGGAAGGGCTCGATTGCCGAATCGAAGCACGCGAGAAAAAGCCCTACATGATCTGGCGGAAGATGGAGAACAAGCAAATCTCCCTCGAACAGTTGTCGGATATCTACGGCTTTCGCGTCATTGCGCATCAGACGGCGGATTGCTATCGGGTGATCGGGGTTGCGCACACGACTTGGCGGGCGGTGCCCGGCCGCTTCAAGGACTATATTTCCACGCCGAAACAAAATGGCTACCAGTCGCTTCACACGACGGTCGTGGGGCCGCGGCATCAGCGCGTCGAGCTGCAGGTGCGCACGGAGGAGATGCACTCTATTGCCGAATACGGGGTAGCGTCGCATCTGCTCTATAAGGAGCGTGCTTTTGCGCCGAACGGGGTCAACGGACATGCCGTTTCCAAAGATGTCGTGCCGGAGGCCAAAGACATCGATCCTTACATGTGGCTGCGGCGTCTGGTGGAGACACTGCTCGATGGACCGAACCCGGAAGAGTTTTTGGAACACACCAAACTCGAACTCTTCCATGATCAGGTGTTCTGTTTCACGCCGAAGGGCCGACTGATCGCGTTGCCAAGCGGTGCGACACCAATTGATTTTGCCTACGCGGTACACACCGACGTGGGCAACACCGCGAGCGGCGCACTGATCAATGGCCGGCAGATGCCGATGGTGACGCGCCTCAGGAGCGGTGACGAGGTCGAGATCCGGACTGATGCGGCAAGGTCACCGCCGGCGGCCTGGGAGAGGATGGCGGTAACGGGACGGGCGCGGGCTGCGATCCGGCGGGCGGCGCGGGATGCGTTGCGGCGCCAATACCTGGAACTCGGACGCAATCTGGTGGTGCGGTATTTCGCCCGCGCAAAGGTCGCGTATTCGGATGAAGTCTTGGGCGCAGCGTTGGCGCGGTTGTCGGTCAAGACCGTCGATGAGGCTCTCGTCAATGTCGGGCGGGGGGAATTGCCGGTCACGGATGTCCTTAAAGCCGTTGCGCCCGAGAAGGCGAGCTTCGTCATGAAGCCCGTACGCCGGCCTCGTAACACGTTCGACCATGGCCGCGGACAGGATGGCTGGTTCAACCTTGCCAGGGTCATGGGGCTCAAATTCCGTGCAGCCTCACGCACCGACCGGCGTTCGGAGACGTCGAGATCAAATGGTACTGGTGTCGGTGTGCCGATCCGCGGCATGCGGCAGGATCTGGCGGTGAAATTCGATGAGAGTGGCGCGGTGCCTGGTGACCGGATCGTCGGCGTTCTGGTGCCGGGAGAGGGCATCAAGATCTTCCAGATTCACTCGCCCAAGTTGCGCGACCTGGATCATGCTGAATGGATCGACGTGACCTGGGATATCGACCCGGAGCATCCGGAGCGCTTCCCGGTTCGCTTGCGGGTCATCGGTGCCAACGAACCGGGCTCGCTCGGGCAAATCGCGCAGTTGATCGGTGAAAATGATGGCAACATCGACAGTATCCAGATGTTGGAACGCGCCAGCGATTTCACTGAAATGTCGGTGGCCATCGAAGTTTGGGACCTCGCGCATCTCAATCGTATCGTCGCCGGCCTACGGGCTCTGCCCGTGGTGAGCGCGGCTGAACGGGTGTTTGAATAGATTGGTGTAATGGTCGCGACATCATCCAAGCTTGCGTTAAGTCTTGGTCGCGTTGAAAAGATCAGATCGGGAGCGTCATGGAGCAGACACACTCATTCGGCCATCAACGGCTCGGGGTCAACATCGACCATGTCGCGACGATCCGGAATGCGCGGGGGGGACGACATCCCGATCCTGTTCGCGCGGCGCATATCGCGATCAATGCCGGTGCTGACGGCATCACGGCGCATTTGCGCGAAGACCGGCGCCATATTTCCGATGAGGATATCGCTCGGTTAAAGGCGGAAATTACCCGGCCACTCAATTTTGAGATGGCGGCGACTGACGAGATGCTTGCGATCGCGCTCGCGGCACAGCCGAATGCCTGTTGTCTCGTGCCGGAACGACGGGAAGAACGGACCACGGAAGGTGGTTTGGATGCAGCGGGACAGCGCGGGCAACTTGACCGGTTCGTCTCGGAACTTTGCGGGGCGGGGTGCCGGGTTTCGCTTTTCGTCGAAGCTGATCCGCGTCAGCTCGATGCTGCGCGTGAACTCGGGGCAGATATCGTCGAACTACATACGGGACGGTATTGCGATCTGGTTATCGCGGGAAATGGCACCGCCGCAGACGTGGAACTTTCGCGGCTGCGTGAGGCCGCGCGACATGCGGCGCAACTTGGTCTCGAAGTTCATGCGGGCCACGGCCTTACATACAATACAGTCAAGACGATTGCGGCTATCCCCGAGGTTGTTGAGCTGAACATTGGCCATTTCCTGATCGGGGAGGGTATTTTCATCGGTCTCGACCGGGCGGTGCGGACGATGATCACACACATGGAGGCGGCGCGGGAAAAGCCGCGGCTTGAACTCGCAGGCCAATCTTCGTCTTGAAACTCGCGTCGCGGGGAGGAAACGCCACTTGGCGCACGGGACAGCCCTATGATTATCGGTATCGGCAATGACATGATCGACATTCGGCGCATCGAGGCATCGCTCGAGCGCTTTGGTGACCGTTTCATCAATCGGGTCTTCACCGATATCGAACGCCAGAAGTCAGACCGAAGGAGGTTGCGGGCGGCTTCCTATGCCAAGCGCTTTGCGGCGAAGGAAGCTTGTTCGAAAGCGCTCGGTACAGGATTTCGGCGCGGCGTATTCTGGCGCGACATGGGGGTCGTCAATCTCAAGTCTGGACGGCCGACCATGGCGTTAAGCGGGGGGGCCGCGAACCACCTAAGTGATCTGATACCAGACGGCCATCGTGCTCAAATAGACTTGACAATCACAGACGATTTTCCGTGGGCTCAGGCGATCGTGATCATATCGGCCATCCCCGATACTGTGCCGCAATAGCAACGCGGTCTGTTTGCTTCGGGTCGAAATTGCCGATATAGCGATGGGGCGGTGGTCGTGGCGGCCTTGTTTTTCAGCCAAATATTCCGACTTATGTCAGATCGTTGAACGGCTGGCGAGAGGCCCTGGGATGCTGGACCGGCTCGCTGCCATATTCATCGCGTTACGTCTTTCACTCAGTCGACGCCGGCTCGCCTGTGGCGCTTATGGTCGTGGCGGCAGGGTTCCAAGGCGTTGCATCCGTCGCAATGGTGCCCGCATGACAAGTGGCATATTATCGACATCCGAGGCGAAACCGACCGGAGCAGGGCATGAGTATTGAAAGCGGCTCGAAACGGGAGACAATGAACGGGCTGTGGGAGACGGGCAAGATCATCATTCAGGCGTTGATCCTGGCAATGATTGTGCGTGTTTTCTTCTATCAACCGTTCAATATCCCTTCGGGCTCGATGAAGGACACCCTGCTCGTCGGGGATTATCTGTTCGTCTCAAAGCTTTCCTACGGCTATAGCCGCTACTCGTTTCCGTGGGGGCCCAACTTGTTCTCGGGCCGGGTCTTCGCGGCCGAGCCGAAGCGTGGTGACGTGGCGGTTTTCAAGCTTCCGCGCGATAATTCGACGGACTATATCAAGCGTGTCGTCGGGTTGCCGGGCGATGAGATCCAAATGCGGGACGGCGTGCTCCACATCAACGGCAAGGCGGTCCCGAAGCGCCGGGTCGGCAACTTCGTCACGCGGCGTGAAAATGGACTGAACTATCGGATCCCGAAGTTTGAAGAGACGCTGCCAAACGGCGTGAAGTACCATGTGCTTGATGCCGAACCCAATTCGCCGTTCGATAACACACGGGTCTTCAAGGTGCCGGCGGGGCACTACTTCATGATGGGTGACAACCGGGATAACTCGACGGATAGCCGTGCCCAGTGGGGTGTTGGATTCGTACCGCACGAGAACCTGGTCGGGCGCGCGGAGATCATCTTCTTTTCCGGCGCTTTTGATGATCCGAATGCTTTTCGTATTCTGACGCCATGGCAATGGCCGTTTGATATTCGCTGGGATCGCTTCTTTAATCTGGTGCGTTAAGTCGTGGCGCGTGCGCGAAAGTATACTGAACTCGAGGCAGCACTCGGCTATAAATTCAAGGATCGCAAACTTCTGGAGCGGGCGCTGACACATGCCAGCGTGCGTTCCACGCTCGCTTCACGGTTAGATAACGAGCGGTTGGAATTCCTGGGCGACCGGGTGCTTGGTCTGGCGGTGGCTGAGGCGCTTCACGTTGCTTTGCCAGATCATCAGGAAGGGGAACTCGCGCGGTACTTCAACCGTTTAGTGCGTGGCGCAACCTGCGCTGAGGTCGGGCGGGAGATCGCGATCGGTAACTATCTGATACTGTCTGATAGTGAGGCCAATGCCGGTGGCCGGGACAAGGACACTATTCTCGCTGATGCGGTGGAGGCTGTGCTTGGTGCGGTGTTTGTTGAAGGCGGTTTCGAGGCCGGCCGCAACGCCGTCGTGCGGCTTTGGGGTGGCCGGTTTAATCTGAGCGCTGTTGCGTTCGTCGATGCCAAGTCAGCGCTGCAGGAATGGGCCCAAGGTCAGGGCCTGCCACTGCCGAGGTATGGCGAGGTCTCGCGCGAAGGGCCGGATCATGCGCCACGCTTCATTGCCGAGGCGCGGATAAAGTCGATCGAGCCGGCTCGGGGCGTCGGCACATCGAAGCGACAGGCGGAACAGGCCGCGGCTAGCAATTTGCTGGTGCGGGAAGGTGTTTGGGAAGAGAAGGCGTTGCGTGAGCGAAAAATCTGACGATAGCGAAAGCGATGTGGCCGCTGCAAGGATGGAGTCGGCTGTACCGGGGCCAAGTCGCGACCGAGATGCGGCGCCGCGATGCGGTTTCGTTGCGATTATCGGGGCGACCAATGCCGGTAAGTCCACGCTCGTCAATAAACTGGTCGGCACCAAGGTTACAATTGTAAGCCGCAAGGTCCAAACGACGCGCATGCCCGTTCGCGGAATTTTCGTGGTCGACAATGCCCAGGTGATCCTGATCGATACGCCCGGCATCTTCAAGCCGCGCCGGCGGCTCGACCGGGCGATGGTGGGAGCTGCGTGGGGCGGGGCTGGAGACGCTGACGCGGTGGTTCTGCTGGTCGATGCGGCGCGCGGTGTGGATGATGACGTGCAGCGGATCATCGATACGCTGAAGGTTCAGGGCATCAGGCCTTTGCTTGCGATCAACAAGGTCGATCGCAAGCGCGACAAGGCGGTGCTGTTGCCGTTGGCGCAAGAGCTCACATCAGCGCTGGAACCGGCCGGCGTGCATTTCATTTCGGCACTGACAGGGGACGGTGTCGAAGACCTCAAGAAGGCGTTGGGGGAGGCGGTGCCTGAAGGGCCGTGGCATTACCCGGAGGAGGATGTCTCGGATCTGCCGCTGAGACTGCTGGCGGCCGAGCTGACGCGTGAGAAAATATACGATCGTCTGCACCAGGAGCTGCCCTATGCGCTCACTGTGGAGACGACGGATTGGAAGACACTGCGGGATGGTTCGGCGCGGATCGAGCAGACAATCTTCGTTGAACGCGACAGCCAGAAAAAGATCGTTATCGGTAAAGGCGGTAGCCTCATCAAGCAGGTATCGGCGGAGACGCGGCGGGAACTTGCTGAAATCGTCGAGCATCCGGTGCACCTCTTCTTGTTTGTGAAGGTGCGTGAGAACTGGGCGGACGACCCGGCGCGCTACCGGGAGATGGGGCTCGACTTTCCGAAGGGTTAGGGATTGTCGTATGGAGCAGCACGATGAGCGATCCAGTACGCCATGGAATGGATTGATGAGGCATTGGTGCTTGCTGTGCGCCCGCACGGTGAAACAGCGGCGATCGGTGAGTTCTTAACGCGGGAACACGGCCGCCATGTTGCGTTCGTGCATGGCGGACGGTCGCGGCGCAACCGGCCGGTTCTGCAGATCGGCAATCATGTCGAGATCACCTGGAGGGCCCGACTGGCGGACCAACTCGGCTATGCCAATGTTGCGCTCAGGCGAGGATTTGCCGGTGAAGTGATGAATGATCGCCTGGCGCTCGCCGGGCTCTCGTCCATGGCGGCAATGGCGCGGATTCTGCCGGAGCGGGAGCCTCAGGCAAGTCTCTATGAAGTGGCATTGTTCGTGTTGGGCTTCATGGACGATCCCGAGGTTTGGCCAGCGCTATATGTGCGCTGGGAGCTGGCGCTGCTGGTGGAGCTTGGTTTTGGCCTCGAACTCGATGCGTGCGCTGTTACCGGCGTCGAACTAGATTTGACGCACGTTTCGCCCAACTCAGGACGCGCTGTTTCGCGGTCGGCTGGTGAGCCCTACCGGGACCGGTTGCTGGTGCTGCCACCGTTTCTGCGCGGGGGCGATCGTGGGCCGATCGCGCGGCCGGATGTTGTCGCGGGGCTGGAATTGACCGGTCATTTTCTTGTGCACCGAATACTGGCGCCCAGGGATCGCGACCTCCCGGATGTGCGGCTTCAGCTTGCCGATCTGCTGGCGCGCGGCCAGTGAGTATGGTTTTGGGGGCCGTTCGAGAGACGCCACCGGCCGGTCGCTGATTTTGGCGACCTTTTTGGTGCACCGATCAGTTTGTGCGCGGGCGGTGTTCGACCACGAGTTTGTCGTCGCGGGATTTGCGCACGACGAAAAGATCGCCGTCGCGGACAGGATACGTCGCGTTTCGGCGCCGTTCGGCCGCCTCGATTCGAGGAAAGCGCAATTCGGCGGGATTGCACTCGGTGTGCTGCACTTCGGTCCTTGGCGCAAGCTCGTGGCGGGTGCCGGTGTGGGCG
>CAZWCL010000016.1:0-16921 GCA_964632265.1 uncultured Hyphomicrobiaceae bacterium
CGCGCGCCTTGCCAGATACGCCTCGACCAGCGGACGGTCGATTTCGCGCGGCTTTTCGAGGGCGGCAAGGACGGCGGGCTTGGTGACCGCGTTGAATGTGATCCGCTCCACCGGGATGTCTTTTTTGATCGCCTTCTTTTGCTGGAGCAGTTGGACCAGATGCCACGAAATCGCTTCGCCTTCGCGATCCGGGTCGGTCGCCAGCACGATTTTGTCCGCGGATTTCGCCGCGGTTGCGATTTCCTTAACGATCTTTTGGGATTTGGCGTCGACGTCCCAATGCATCTCGAAATTATTATCGGGCTCGACCGAACCGTTCTTTGAGGGCAGGTCGCGTACATGTCCGTATGAGGCGAGGACTTTGTAGCCGGAGCCGAGATACTTGTTGATCGCTTTGGCTTTCGCAGCCGATTCGACGATGAGAAGTTTCATTTGGTTCTTGACTGTCCTTAGGAGCCCGGAAATCCGGGTGAACTCGTTGGCAGGCGCTCAATCAGCTCAAAAATGGGATGTGGCGAGAGTTGGCGGGAAAATGTTTGAACGCCGCGGTGCTGTCAAATCATCACAGAGTCTGTGCAAAAACAATTGACAGTCATCGAATTCAGCATATTTATGGCCAACACCCCTACAAAACATGCTATTAAACATTCCCAACGTTGGATTACTGCTTGCAATCTCCAAGAGAAGGGCCCCTCATGTTGCCTGATAACACAATCACCAACCGCCTTGGCGACAGTTACGCAGAAGACGATCCCGGTGTCATGGTGGATCACGCAACGCTGCAATTCGGCGCATCGGATGACGCCGGAGGGTCCCTGCCAGCAGCGCTGCCGCGGCAGGATGTCCTCACGTACATCCACGAGATGTGCTCAACGCTTTCGTATATGTCAAATGCGCATGAGTGTCGTCACCTGGCGAATCTGCTCGCCGCTGCAGCAAATGAAGCCGATCGCTGCCTAAGCGAGCATGAAACAACGCCGCAGGGATGATAGACGCATCTGACTAACCATAGAAGAACGCCCGCTCCGGCGCATGCTGGCTTCGTTGGCCATTACCCGCCGCCAGTGAAAACAATTTGAGCGTTACGCAAAGCGCAGCGAAACACGCTGTTCACCGTGGTGCTCGATACGCCCGGCCAACCCGAGTTCGAGCAACACGACCTGGACGATCTGCGCACTGAGGCCCGTCGCACGAACGAGGTCGTCAACATGAATTGGAACGGGGCCAAGGGCCAACTGGACCGCATCCCGCTCCCGCGCGCTCGTCTCGTCGGGGGGAAGCCTTGGGAGAGACGGGACGGGCGCGCTCGACGGCGCGACGTGCTGCTGCGGCGCGCGCAGCATGGGTTGAACGGCCTCGATGATATCAGCCGCGGTGGTGATCATCGTTGCACCGCTCTTGATTAAATTGTTGGTGCCCTCGGCACGCGGGTCAAGGGGATGGCCGGGAACGGCGAACACCGTGCGGCCCTGCTCATTGCCATAGCGCGCTGTAATCAACGTTCCAGACCGCCGGGCCGCCTCGATGACGGCGATGCCATAAACAAGACCGGAGATGATTCGATTTCGACGCGGAAAATCCTTCCCGCGCGGTTTGAAGCCGGGTGGCATTTCGCTGACCAGGCAACCACGCGCGCCGATTTCACGCTGCAGATCCGCGTGCTCCGGTGGATAGGTGACATCCAGGCCACCGGCAACGACGGCGATTGTGCCGGCGTCCAGTGCAGCCGTATGCGCGGCACCATCGACGCCACGTGCAAGGCCCGAGACGACGACAAATCCGGCCTCGCCGAGCTCGCCCGAAAGTTTGCGTGCAAATGCATGCCCAGCCGACGAACAATTGCGTGAGCCGACAATGGCGATAGCGGGACGCGCGAACAGGCTCGTGTCGCCCAGCGCATAGATCAGCGGCGGCGGTGGATCGAGATGCGCCAACGGTCGCGGATACCCGGGCTCGATGGTGAAAATGAGCGTCGCACCGATACGGACTGCCGCCTCGAGTTCTGACTTTGCCGCGTCCACCGTGCAGATTCGGATGCGCCGGCGGCCGCCACGCTGCGCAAGGCCCGGCAACGCTTCCAGCGCCGCCGATGCGCCGCCATACATATTGATCAACTTGCGGTAACTGACCGGCCCGACGTTTTCCGATCGCGCAAGCCGCAAACACGCGAGCCGCTCATCCTCACCCATACGCGCAACCGGCAACGGCGCGTTGAAATCGAAAGGAACTGACATGTCGGGCGACCTCGCCGGCGCGGCATGAGTACGAAGGCGTCATTCGAAGCCGTCAGGAAACGGTCGTCTCGACTTCCTTGCGCAGCTTGTAGGCAGCCGTCGTCTCATCAACGTCGACGTCAGACCAGCGGATTGGCTGGTCTGCGGCGATATCGGCCTTGAGTCTGACAGTGTGGGCCAGGCCGAGCGGCAGGTAGCCGTTTTTGACCGAGATAGCAGCCGGCCGCAAACCGCCGACCACGGTGGAGCCCCCTTCACCATCGAGCACTTCGCCAGCTTTGAGGCTCGTTTTGGAGACTGCGGCCACATCGCCGCGGAAACTGGTCGCAACGCCCGTTGCCTCCTGGCGAAGTCCGACGCTGGCGATGGAGATTGGCAGTTCGAGGCCGATCATGTGCCACTTTTTCCAGAGCGCTGTGTATTGCCCCGTATCGTCGGTGATGACGTTGTATTCCTCGAAACAGTTTTTGACGTATTCCGTCTCGCCGCGGAAGGCGACCCAGACACCTTGGCGTATGTTGTTGTCAATTTCTTCCCCATTGGCCGTCAGCGACGAGATCACTTCGACCATGCCCTCGCGCTCGAGTACGCCGCCGATCGCCCTCGGGCGCATAAGGTCGGCGATCTGCTCGATCGAGCCCGGCGGATAGGCGATCCCCTCGGCCGGCACGTCGAGGCCGGTGGCATTGGCGATTGCCGCCGATTCGATGGCCGGCTTCGAGCCATCGAGAAAGGCATTGAACATTTTCGGATTGAGCCGCCCCCGCTCAGCCTGTTCTTTCGTCAGCCCCCAGTGATCCCAAACCGTCTCCGGCGTCGACCGCCGGTAATGCGGCAACCATTTATGGCCGCGTCCCGCAGCGGTGACGATGAAGCCGCACGCGCGTGCCCAATCAACGAGGTCACAGGTCAGGGCAGGCTGATCCCCATAGGCCATCGAGTAAATGACGCCGGCTCTTTCGGCGCGCTGGGCCAGACCGTAGCCAAGGAAGGCGTCGGCCTCGACGGTGACATTGACGACGTTTTTGGCCGCATCGAACGCGGCAAGGATATGGTCGACGGCCGCAACCGGATTGCCTGTCGCCTCGATGACGATATCCACGGCATCGTGCGTGACCAGCGCACGCCAATCGTCACCGACGAACGTGTGTCCCGACTTGGCCGCATCATCAAGCGAGGCGGCATCGAAGCGGTCAGGCGACCAACCGACGTATTCGAGGTTTGATTTCGCGCCGGCGGGATTTAGGTCTGCTATCCCGACGACATGAATGCCGCGGTGGCGCAACGCCTGCGCCAGAAACATCGAGCCGAACTTCCCGGCGCCGATCAAGCCGACACGCAACGGGTTGCCGTCTTCGCCCCGCTTATGGAGTTTTGCGAAAAGGTTCATGGAATGTCGGTCTTTCTTGGGTTTCCGAGATGGCGGCCGCATTCCAGCGAACGTATCGATGCTGCCCGATGGATACGCCGCGCGCTGGGCGTTGCCTGCATTATCTCGCGCTGGTCCAGTTTCTTACGGCACTCAGGCGTCGACGGCCTCGCGCTCACTCTTCAGTGTGAAGCCTTCGTAGCCGCCAGCGGCGACCTCGGCGCACTTTTTACGGTAGACGTCCATGCCACCCGCATAAGGCATGAAGACACGCGGTTTGCCGGGAACGTTGGCACCGAGATACCACGAGTGGCCAACCTCAGGCAGCAGCGTTGCATTTGCGGCATCATTTACGTGGTCGACCCAGGCATCCACGGCATCGGGTTCTGCCTCAATGGCGTCGATGCCCTTCTGTTCGAGATGGTCGATACACGCGGTGACCCATTCGACATGCTGCTCGATGCAAACCGGCATATTGCACAGCACTGAAGGGCTGCCGGGCCCCGTGATCGAAAACATGTTCGGGAAACCATGCACCTGGAGGCCGAGGTAGGTGCGCGGACCCGCCTCCCAGGCTTTGTCGAGGCCGAGACCATCACGCCCGGTGATGTTGAGACCGAGCATCGGCCCTGTCATGGCATCGAAACCGGTGGCGAAGACGATGATATCAACCTCATAGGTCGCGCCGGACTCGAGCCGGATGCCGGTCTTCGTGATCTCCTTTATGGGGTCGGAGCGCACATCGACGAGTTCGACATTGTCGCGGTTGAAGGCTTCGAAATAGTGGCTGTCGATCGGCGGCCGCTTGGCGGCATAGGGGTGGTCGATGTCAGCGAGTTTCTCCGCCGTTTCCGGATCCTTGACGATCTCGCGGATTTTGTCGGTCAGGAACTTTTTCGCCGTATCGTTGGCTTTCTTGTCAAACAACAGGTCCTGGAAGGCGGCACGAAATTCAAGACCACCCTTCTCCCAGGACTTTTCGTAGATTGCGGCGCGCTCATCATCCGAGACATCGAACACCTTACGCGGGTTGATCCGGAAGGCGTGCCCGTTGGGCGTCTCTTTCATGCAGGTGCGGATCTCGTCGAAATTCTCTTTGATGTAGCGCTTGAATTCCGGCGTCAAAGGCGCGTTGCGCGCCGGCACCGAATAATTGGCGGTGCGCTGAAAGACGGTGAGATGATCAGCTTCCGCCGCGATGACCGGAACCGCCTGAATGCCGGTCGAGCCGGTGCCGATCTGCGCGACCCGCTTGCCCGAGAAATCGACCCCTTCATGCGGCCACTGGCCGGTGTGGTACCAGTTGCCGGCAAAATCATCGCGCCCCGGGATGTCCGGCACGTTTGCCGTCGAAAGACAGCCAACGGCCGTGATCAAGTATTTCGCGGAAAGGTTCTGCCCATCGGCTGTCGTGACTGTCCAGCGGTTGGTTGTCTGATCATAATCGCAGCAAGTGACTTCTGTGTTGAACCGGATATCGCGCTTGAGGTCGAATTTGTCGGCAACGAAATTGAGATAGCGGCAGATTTCGGCGTGGCCCGGGTAGCGTTCGGTCCACTCCCATTCTTGGACGAGTTCATCCGAGAACGAATACCAGTAAGAATGGCTTTCCGAATCGCAACGCGCGCCTGGATACCGGTTCCAGTACCAAGTCCCGCCGACACCGCCCGCCTTTTCGACCACGACCGCATTGAGACCGAGTTTGTCGCGCAGCGAATGGAGCTGATAGAGGCCGGAAAATCCGGCCCCAATAATGATGGCATCGAGCTCGCCTTTATTTTGAGCTGAACGGCTTGCAGCAATATCATCCATGGGTCGATCTACTCCGGAAGGTTATACGCCGACGGGCACAAAGCACGAACATGGTCATGAGAACCCCATCCCGCGCGAAGAGGTTTGCACAGCGTGCCGATCACGAGACGCTGCAATATTTAAGATCGACCGTACAATGATGCGCCCCCGCCGATCAATGTCGCGCTTGACCGTGGATCAACGGCTTTCGATGATATCGACAATCGGATGACGGGCCGGAATACCGGAATAGGAGACGAGCGGATGATAAGAGAACCTGCACCACGGTCGCGTTATGTGACTGCCGGTGACTTTGAAGTCCATTTCACTGAATGGGGCACAAAGGGCGCTCGGCCGCTTGTCATGTGGCATGGCCTGGCGCGCAACGGACGCGATTTCGACAGCATCGCCGGTGCGTTGTCGGACGAATTCCATATCATCTGCCCGGACACGATCGGTCGGGGTTTTTCCGCCTGGAGCGAGACACCCGAGCGCGACTACTGTTTCGCCCGCTACGTCGAGATCGCACGTGATGTCCTTGATGCGGTGGGGTTCGACCAAGCGATGTGGCTTGGCACCTCGATGGGCGGATCGCTTGGCATCAAGGCCGCTGCGACGACGCTCACGGGCCGCATTAACCGAATGGTCATTAACGATATCGGACCGACGTTTCCAGTACCGCCCTATGAACGCATCAAGGCCTACGTCGGCGACCCGCCCGATTTTGCAACGATCGCGGGAATGGAACAGTATTTTCGCGAGATCTATGCCCCGTTCGGTCATCACACGGACGCCCAGTGGCGCCACATGACCGAGACCCTCTCGCGCCGCCTGCCGTCAGGCAGGTTTACGACGCATTACGATCCGGCCATCGTGCGCCAGCTTTTCGCGCACCCGGACGATTTCGAGATGTGGGACGCCTACGACGCTCTCGACATGCCGACGCTGGTTTTGCACGGCGTCGAGTCGGACCTCTTGCTGCCCGAAATCGCCGCAGAGATGACAGCGCGGGGCCCAAAGGCCGAGATCGCACCGATCATCGGCTGCGGACATGCGCCGGGCCTGGTCCAGGACGATCACATCGCGGTTGTGCGGGAATTTCTGATGCGCCCCTGAGGCGCAGCTGCGCGCCGTCCACCTCACTTGGTGCCGATACGCGGCTCCTGGCCGGCCATCAGCCGGGTAATGTTGCCGTGATGCTTCCAAATGAGTAAGAGGCTCATCGCGGCGGCGACGCCGCCCGCGGTCGCATTCTGAAACCAGAAGGCCGCGAACGGCGCGACAAAACTCGCCAGCAGCGCCGACAGCGACGAATAGCGCGTCAGCACGGCCGCCGCGAGCCAGACACCGCAAAAAATCAAGGCGACCGGCCAGACGAGTCCGACAAGTACACCTATGTAGGTGGCGACCCCCTTGCCGCCGCGAAACCTGAGCCAGACCGGAAAGACATGCCCGATGAAGGCTGCGAGGCCGGCGACATAGGCGGTTGGCGTGAGGATCAGGGCACGCTCAACGCCATCCGGCGCCCCGGTGCCGAGCGCGAGGCCAGCCGCCAGTGGCCCGAGCAGTGTGGCAGCCGTCCCCTTGATGACGTCGCCGAACAACGTCAGCGCGGCAAGCACCTTGTTACCGGTGCGCAGCACGTTCGTCGCCCCGATATTGCCGGAACCGATCCGCCGCACATCCCCCAGCCCGGCTGCCTGTGTAAGGATCAGCCCGAACGGGATCGCCCCGATCAGGTAGCCGACGATTGCAGCGGTGAGCATGAGTTCCATGGCTAGATCATTTCCGGTTTAGTTGCAGACCGTTCGTAACCGGAGCCGTCGCCGGCTAAACCGGAAAAAAAATTGATCTACTCCAAGATTCTAGAGCGGAACTACCGACCTAGGCGCCGGTAGACTCCACATTGAAACGATAGACAGTGTGGCCCGCAACCAGCGTGCGCAGAACGCGTCCCTCCATCTTGCTCTCATCAAATGGTGAGTTCTTGGAGCGCGAACTGAGCATCTCGCGGTCGACAACCCAGGGGGTGTGCGGGTCGAAAACCACAAGATCGGCAGGTGAGCCGGGAATGAGACGCCCCGATTCGAGCCCAAGCAGCTCGGCCGGACGGCTCGACATCGCCTTGAGCAAAACTTTAAGGTCGACCCCATCGCTGACATGAAGGCGGATGGCCGCCGCCAGCATGGTTTCGAGCCCGACCGCACCGTCTTCAGCTTCGGCAAACGGACGCCGTTTGGTATCGGCGTCCTGCGGATCATGGCTGGATACGATTACATCTATATCGCCGCTCGCGACAGCTGCGACCATCGCCGCCCGGTCGGCTTCGGTCCTGAGCGGCGGACGCATTTTGTAGAAGGTACGATAGGGGATGACGTCGGTTTCATTCAGCGCGAGATGGTTGATCGACACACCGCACGTTACCTGAAGGCCGCGCGACCGAGCCTCCCGCATGGCCGCGACGCTTTCCGGGCACGACAGCGTCGGCGCATGGTAGCGCGCGCCGGTCAGCTCGACGAGCCTCAAATCGCGATCGAGAATGATCGTCTCGGCAACCTTGTTGACACCGGAGAGCCCCATGCGGGTTGCCAGTTCCCCGGCATTCATCGCGCCGTTGCCGGCGAGATCCTGATCTTCGGCGAAATGGGCAATGAGCGCATCGAAATCGCGGCTGTACTGCAACACCTGGTGCATGACGCGCGTATTCATAACTGACTGCTTGCCATCGGAAAACGCGATGGCACCGGCCCGCTTGAGAAGACCGATCTCGGTCAGTTCGTTGCCCGCAAGCCCCATCGTCATCGCAGCCATGGGATGTATGTTGACGATTGCGTTGTCACGCGCCCGGCGCAGTGTGAAGTCGACGAGGGCAACCTGGTCGATGACCGGCTTCGTATCGGGCATGACGATCATCGTCGTCACGCCGCCGGCCGCCGCCGCCCGGCTTGCCGTGTGCAGCGTTTCGCGGTGCTCGGCGCCCGGCTCCCCGGTGAAGACCTGCATATCGACGAGCCCGGGCGCCAGGATCTGGCCCTGGCAATCGATCACCTCATAGCCATCGGGCGCGTTACGGCGTAATTCACTGCCGACCTGGACTATTTTACCGCTTTCGATCACGACCCCGCCGGGCTCGTCCCGGCCCGAGGCCGGATCGATGACCCGGGCATTGATCAGGACCGTCGGAACCGGCTCTTTGGCGAGTTCATGCGGCAGCGCGAAGTGGGCCATCAGCGTGCCTCCCCGTTTGCGACCGAGGCGAGTACCGCCATGCGGATCGCAACCCCCATCTCGACCTGATCCTGGATAACGCTGCGCGAGTGATCGGCAACGGTCGAGGCGATTTCCACGCCCCGGTTCATCGGCCCCGGATGCATGATGAGGGCATCCCGCTTCGCCCGCGACAGCTTTTCCTGATCAAGGCCGAAGTAGTGGAAGTATTCCCTCTGGGACGGCACGAACGCGCCGCCCATTCGCTCGCGCTGAAGGCGCAGCATCATGATGACGTCGGCGCCCTCGACGCCGGCCCACATATCGGTAAAAGCTGTGCATCCAAGCCGGTCGACGGCCGATGGCATCAAGGTCGATGGCCCGATCAAGCGCACATTGGCGCCCAACGCATTGAGCAAATCAATATTGGAACGCGCGACGCGGCTGTGCTTGATATCGCCGCAGATCGCAACCGTGAGGCCCCCAATCCGGCCCTTTTCGCGTTTTATGGTGAGCGCGTCGAGCAGCGCCTGCGTCGGGTGTTGGTGCGATCCGTCGCCGGCGTTGACGACGGAACAGTCGACCTTTTCCGACAAGAGTTGCACCGCGCCTGCTGCATAGTGGCGCACGACGATGATATCGGGGCGCATGGCATTAAGCGTGCTCGCGGTATCAAGCAGCGTTTCACCCTTTTGCACCGATGAGGTCGACACGTTCATGTTGAGCACATCGCCGCCGAGCCGCTTCGCCGCCAGTTCGAACGAGGCCTGTGTCCGGGTTGATGCCTCGAAGAATAGGTTGATCAGCGTTTTTCCGGCGAGATGCTGCGGGTGCGGCTTTTTCGAACGGGTTAGAGTGGCGTGTTGATCGGCCGCTTGAAGCAGCGACTCGATCTCCGGCGCCGTCAGCGTCCCACACGTGAGAAGATGGCGGCGATTGAAGCCGTACTCGGCATCTGAAGCAATCTCTGTCATTAAAGCCGTGCGTATAGGCCCATGTCGCCCCGGCGGCAAGCAGGCTTTTCAGGGCAGCGCGAACACGCGGCGCTTATGCACCGGCCGGCGATCGGGACAACCAGCGTGGCGGCGCTGCGGGCTGGTGATTTCCACCAGAACTAGCGTATAAACATGAACCACTTTTTCGAAGGCCCTCAAAGGCAAGGCCGGCACCGATATGAACCTGCACCAACCCTTCAGATCCCAAGACAACACACAAGAGGCAAAGCCGACCGGGCGCGCGTTTCCGAATGTACGCCTGCGGCGCAACCGAGCGAGTAGCTGGTCGCGGCGTCTGGTCGCAGAAAACACCCTGACGCCGGCGGACCTGATCTGGCCGATCTTTGTCACTGACGGTGAGGGAATCCGCGAGCCGGTGCCATCGATGCCCGGCGTTGAACGCATATCGGTGGACCTCGTTGCGCAAACCACCGAAGAAGCGCTTGGGCTTGGCATTCCAGCCATGGCGCTCTTCCCGAACACGGCCGCCGCCGACCGCGACCACGACGGCAGCCAGGCGCTCAACCCGGACAATCTCGTCTGCCGCGCGACGCGGGCGATTAGGGAGGGCGGCTATGACATTGGAATTATGTGCGATGTGGCGCTCGATCCATATACAAGCCACGGCCATGATGGCCTGCTCGACGGCGAGAAAATCCTCAACGACGAGACGCTCGATGTCCTCGTGCGCCAGGCGGTTGTTCAGGCCGAAGCCGGCTGCACGGTGATCGCCCCTTCGGACATGATGGACGGACGCGTTGGCGCGATCCGCCAGGCGCTTGACAAGGCCGGCCACGTGGATGTGCAGATCATGGCGTACGCGGCGAAATATGCGTCGGCGTTCTATGGTCCGTTCCGCGATGCGATCGGCTCATCCGGCACCCTGCGAGGCGACAAGCGCACCTATCAGATGGACCCCGCCAACAGCGACGAAGCGCTGCATGAAATAGCGCTCGATCTTGCTGAAGGCGCCGACATGGTGATGGTCAAGCCCGGCATGCCGTACCTTGACATAATCAGGCGGGTTCACGACGCGTTCCAGGTGCCGACGTTCGCCTACCAGGTGTCGGGCGAGTACGCGATGCTGGAGGGAGCTGCCCGCAACGGCTGGATCGACGGTGATCGCGTGATGCTCGAGAGCCTGATGGCCTTCAAGAGAGCGGGATGCGCCGGCATCCTGACCTACTTCGCGCCGCGCGCCGCCCGCGCACTCTCGCGCTGACCGCTCCTTGCGGGATGCCGCCCATTGCCGGATACGGTAACGACGCCTTGTCGCCGCATAATCCTGCAACCACTTAACGGTAGGATGTTCGAGGCATAGTCCTCACTGGATAGGAACATTTCTGAGCAATGACGGAACAGCGGCAAAATTTCCCGGAGTTCTATGTGACCTCCGCGCAGCCCTGCCCTTATCTACGGGGGCGCTGGGAGCGCAAGCTGTTCACGCATCTGACGCCCGACAAGCCCATGGCGCTGATTGATAATCTCCTCACCACAGGTTTCCGGCGCAGTCAGAATATCGCCTACACTCCTTACTGCGAAGGCTGCCAAGCCTGTGTCTCGGTACGTGTCCTGGTCGACGAATTCAGCCCATCACGTGGACTGCGGCGCGTTAACAATGCCAACCGCGATCTTATCGCCACGCGCAACGTTCCCCGTCCGAGCGCCGAACAGTATAGCCTTTTCCGTGATTATATCGACCAGCGCCATGGTGAAGGCGGCATGGCTGACATGTCGGTGCTCGACTATGCCCAGATGATCGAGGACTCGGTGATCAACACCTTCGTCACCGAATATCGTGAACGCCAGCCGCTGGAGCCGGGACAAACACCAGCAACGCAGACCGGCGGCGGCCGCCTGCTTGGCGTCGGCCTCAGTGATCGGCTCTCGGATGGCATATCTATGGTCTACAGCTTCTTCGATGTCGACGAGAAGGCGCGCAGCCTGGGCACCTACATCATTCTCGAACATATCGAATACGCCCGCGCCCTCGGCCTGCCATATGTCTATCTGGGCTACTGGATCGATGGTAGCCGCAAGATGCAGTACAAGACCCGCTTCACGCCGCAGGAAAGATTGGGCCCGAATGGCTGGGAACGCGTCGCCGACTAATCAGCGCCATGTAACCTCGCGCGGAGCCGAGCCAAAGAAAGTGGGACGGGATCATCCCTCACAAAGAGAACAGGGTTCCATAGCCGCTAATTTCCGGCTTTAGCCCGGCTAAGCGGAGGCAGTGCCACAGGCTCGCCTGATTGGCGGCAACGACCGGTCGTGAGAGCGCATTTTCGAGTGCATCGATGATGGCGACGCATCGCAGCCCCGTGCCGGCAATCAGAACGCCATCAGCGCCACGCGGGCAGGCCGCCACGATCTGGTCATAGAGAGCATCCACGTCCTGGACGAACCCAAGCCCGCGCGGATACATCTCGCCATACGGCACATCGCGCCAATCGAGGCCGGGATCATGGCGCAAATAGCCCGCTGCCGGTGCGCCGGCGGCCTCTAGATAGGCCGACGCCGCAGACAGCGTGGCATCCCCGAACCAGGGCGGCAGCACGAGTAAGGGGCGCGTGACGGACGCCGCTGAAAGTGCGGCGAGACAGTCAAGCCCATTGGTCGAGACCCGCGTCCCAGGCTTCAGTTGCCCACTGAGCCAGGCGCAAAGCGCGCCATCCCAACCGGCCCCCCCCAGCACACTCGATGAGGTATGTCCGCTCACCACGGCGTCAAGCTGCATGGCAGCGAATTGTTGCGCACCGCGAATCAGATCATCCGCCGGGACGACACCGGATCTTTCGGAATTCCAGGCGGCCCATGGCGCACGCGCCGTAACGCGGGCTGCGTGAATTGACACGCCCTGAGGCGCCATCGCCCACCACTCGGCCTCGGGCACCGCCTCCGAGCCGACGATGAACATGCCAAAACGGGCTTGCGCACCCCAATTGTCGGGTTTTTGTACGGGCTTCGGTTCTTGTGCTGACGTCGAACTTTGCATTGCGCCTCCTGCTGAGTGAGCGGACCTGATCTCCTCTTGCCGGTTGGCCGTGCGGCCACAGAGAGCGCCGGCAGACCCCAACGCCCGGAAGACGACAAAACTGATCGCCTGGCTGCGGCCGACCTTTACCAAAAGCCGATTTGCTTGCCCTTGCCAATTGACCTTAACGATTGATCAACCCATAAGAAAGCGCGCTGCCATCCTATTGACGTTTCCGCCGTTATTCTTGGTCCGGATTAATTGAGTTCATGCGTATGTCTCAAGCTTTGCAGGAAGATGTTTTTCCGCTTCAACGGGGCCTCGAAAGGTTCGGCGCGGTCCACGCAGTCGCCGGAACCGATTTCGGTGCTGAATCCGATCTGAGCGACCTCTTTGTCGACTGGTTGTTCGAGAACCTTGCTGCGATCCGTGCGGTTGAATGGAATGACATGTTCGGCTCAGTCGGCGCTGAACGCTTCCGCCATCTTTATGATGCGGTGACGCCGCAGACGATGAGCAAAGACCAGTTCCTTGATGTGACGCGCCATCTCCCGTTCGACCAGATATTGGCCGACCTTACCGATTTTCAGGGCCAGCACCGCCACGATAAGGACCTTGACCTTCGCACCTACGTCGCTGAACAATTGCAGGTCGCTGCGGGCGAAACAGTACTCGACGTTGGATGTTCGACCGGACGCAATTTTCTCAACATGCCGCGTGACATCCGCTGTGTCGGGCTTGATCTGAGCCTTGTCAGCCTGCAGATCGGGGCGCGTGCGTGGGCGACGGTGGACGAGGGGCCCGCGCCGACACTTTGTGCGGCCAATGCCCTAGAAATGCCGATCGAAGACACCTCGTGCGACAAAGTCCAGGTCTACGGTGTGCTCGGTTTGATCCCGATCCGCGAAGCACTCGCCGAACTCAAACGGGTTATGAAGCCCGGCGGGCGTGTCGCGCTGTTCATCGAAGGGCTTGGCTTCTGGCAGGAACACCGCGACCAGAGCCGACTTTTTTCAAAGAACTCGATTGCTCTGGCAAGGTGGTACTTCGGGCGCAAGCTGCAGGAAACGGGTATCAATTGGAAAAGTCACCCAACGTTCGGCCGCCTTTCCAGCATGGTCCAGTATACACCGGCGTCGCTCGAGAAATGCCTGCGGGACGCCGGATTGGACGTCGTCGACATTTCCGTTATCCGCACCTACAAGGAACACCCCCGCGTGATCGGCGCCTGCGCCCAGCGGCCCGACGCATGACAGCGCGCTGCTGCGGCCGCGGCCCCGATGCCCGCCGCCCGCGAAAGCTGCGAGACTGGAGTGGCAATAGGCACCGGCTCGGATATCGGTGCCCATGCTCCGGCGGTTGGTCGGCGGGTGATGGCGGCGCGGAACCCGTTAACCAATGAGGACGTGGTCAACCCTGCTCGGCGCTTTGCCGCCACCGCTGATATACGCCGTCGCGATCGGTTTGGAAAAAGCCGTTTCGCTGATTACCATTCCACTTCTCGCGACTTACGTGCCTCCCGGCGTTTTCGGCCGTTACGACGTTGCCGTGAGCTTGATTGAGTTCATCTCCATCGTTGTCGCATTCGGCTTGGTCGAGACACTCGTGCGTTATGCGAGCACGGCTGAAAGCGAAGCGGCCCGGGCAAGACACGCAGCCGAAATGCTCGGCAACGCTTTGTTGATGGCATTGGTTCTCGGCAGCCTGTTTCAATTGGCAACGCCCTGGCTCGCCGTTCAGCTCCACATCGAACAGCACACCACCGCACTGCACTTCGCGGTCGCCGCGGCCACCGTCATCGTCTTGATCGACATGCCGATTATCTGGCTCCGGCTGCACGACCGCTGCTATCTCTTTTTGCTCGTCCAGGTCGCCCGCGCGTTCGCCATGGCGTTTTTCATGTGGATCGCGCTTGCCAACGGCTTCGGCGCTGACGGCGTCTTGGTGTCCAATGCACTCGTCACACTGGCCGTCGCTCTCGTGCTCGTCATCGTACAGACACGTGAGACCGGAATTCGTTTCGCCCCGTCGAGCATCGAAAAGCTATGGCGCTACGGTCTGCCGATCCTTGGCGCCGGCCTTGCCATGTTCACGCTGGGCAATCTCAGCCGATGGTTCCTGCCGGGGGAGGTGTCGGATGCCGAGATCGCATACTTCGGCGTCGCCATGCGGCTGGCGAGTGTGCTGCCGTTTGCGCTGTCCCCGCTGGTGCTATGGTGGGAACCGCGCCGGATCGCGATGCTCTCGACGCCACAGGATCTGGCAATGAGCGCGCGGGTGTGGGGGCTGAGTTTCGCGGTACTTGCCCTTGGTGCCCTATTGGTCGTCCATGCCGGCCCGCTTTTCGTGCACCTCGCCATGCCGGCAAGCTATGCCCGTGCCACGGTCTATATTCCCTTCGTCGTCGTGGCCATTGGTCTGCATCAGGTCTGCCAGCTTTCCAATGTCGGCTGCTATGCAAAATCATCCGGCCGCAGCGTCTTGCTGATCGACACCACAGGCGCACTCGTGGCTTTGCTCGGCTATCTCTTTTTGGTGCCGGCCTATGGCGTCCCGGGTGCAATTACCGGCATGATTGCGGGCCACGTCGTCAGGCTCGCGCTTTATCTCGCCGCCGGGGCGAAAATTGCGCCGATTCCCTATCCGTTCCTGCCGGCGGTGGCCATTGCGGGTATCGGGGTGCTCTCAATCCTTCTGGCACCGGACGTCGCACGGGTCGAACTGCGAGCACTTTGGGCGATGGTCAGTCTACTGGCCTGCGCCGCGCTCGCCCTCTATCTCGGCCTGGTCGAAATCCCGCTTGCCTGGCGCCGCCGCGCAGCCCGTGCACTTGGCCGTTAATGGATCGCTCCGGTCTGTCTGCCTCCGCCGGAGGACGTCTCGCGCGGTTCCAGACTGTGCTCCGCCACCTGCCTTTCGCAATCGGCCAAAACCGGCCCAGCGAAACAGCGTGGCTGATCGAAATCAGCGCCTCGCGGAACGGTTAAAAAAATTTGCCGCGCTGATGCAACTTTCCGCACGTTTGCTGGTTCGTCAATCAACCAACGAAACTTCTTGCGCGAGACGCAAGTGCAACTTGCCAATGACAAGGGATTAACATCTCGGAGATGCCGAACATGGACATGCAGCAGATTTCACACATGGCCCGAATGCTGATCAACGCGCATGGGGATCAGGCGCAGGTCGCAGCCGCTCGCCGTCAGAACGTAGAGGAGCGACGCGGCAACCAGGAGGAAGCAGAGAATTGGCAGAAGATACGGAAAGTTCTCTCAGAGCGCCGGGGCCCGAGAGAATCGTGATGCTGAGGATGAGTGCCAAACGAAATGGCGAGGCGGCATGACTGTGATCGAGTTGAGAGGAAATACAATGAGTAAAGCTTCAGACCGCCAAGCTGCGAGCAGCGCAGAGGACCTTCTGGTGCCACCCGGACCACCTTCCCCTGAGGCGATGTCGAGGATTATGCAACCCGCGATGTCCGCCAATGCGACCGTCCTCGAAATGAATGCGCGGCTTTTCCACGTGGCCGCCGAGGCATCGCGCGGCTGGTTTGATTTCATGAGCCGACGGCTGGAGAAGGACGCGGCTTTTGCAGAAAAGTTGCGTGGCGCGAAAGACCCGGAAGGGCTGATGAGCGCTTATTCCGAGTTTTATCAAACGGCCGCCCAAGATTATCAGCAAGAGTTCTCTGAACTTATGTCGCTCCACACAAAAGCGGCAAATAGCGCGGGCGAAGCCGTTAAAGACGCATCGCAAAGTATGATGCCCTCCGGCGGCCCCTCCCGCGGTGATGGCTCAGGTTCATAACGGAAAAACCGGGCGCATTATGCCCTCGCCCGACGCGGCTTGAGACTGTGCAGCCAAGCCTGTTCGAAAAGTACCAATCTTAACTGCTGAAAGAAGAGGATCGTTATGAAAGTCAAAGATGCAATGCATGAAGGTGTTGAATGGATGGGTCCATCGGCATCCGTTGTCGAACTCGCGAACAAAATGAAACAGCACGACATCGGCGCCATTCCAATTGGTGAGAATGACAAGCTGATCGGCATGGTCACGGATCGCGATCTCGTCATCAAGGGATTTACCAACGGTGCATCCGTCCAAGATCTCACGGCGCGGGACGTCATGACCGAGGGCATCGTCTATTGCAGCGAGGACGAGGAACTCGGCGATGCGCTGCAGATCATGGAAGATAAGCAAATTCGCCGATTGGCAGTGATCAATGAAGACAAGCGCATGGTCGGGATATTGAGCCTCGGCGACGTATCGCATTCCGCCTCACGGCAAATGGCAGGCGAACTCGCGGCCTCGGTCTCCGAACATCACGCACGCTGATCAAAAAAGACAGAAAAAT
>CAZWCL010000017.1:0-16675 GCA_964632265.1 uncultured Hyphomicrobiaceae bacterium
CCGTTGCTCAAGAGCATCGAACTTTTCAAGCAGCACGGTCGGAAGGTCGCCGTTACCGGGATTGTTAGCGTCGAGACGCTGATTGAGTTCCTCGAAGCGCGCCTCGAACCACTTCTGGCCGATTTCACGCGGGTCCGGCTGCAGATAGACATAGCTCGCGTCGCCCTGGTCAGCCGCTTCGGCCGGCTCAGCGCCGATGAGTTTGTCATCGCGTTTGCGCCCTGTGGCGAGTCCAGCGTCCTCACATAGCAACGTGAGTTCTTCGGCCGCATCCCCTGACCACGGCTCCTCATGCGTCGGCGCCGCAGCCTTGGCCTGCTCGGTGAGCCTGCTCAGCGCCGCTTCAGCTGAGGCGAACGGGGCCTCGGCATGGACCTCTCTGGTCTGCGCGCCGTCCGTGGCTTCCGGTGTGGCTGCTTCGACTTCGACGTCGTCACGCCGGTCGCTTGTTCCACTTGCTTCTTCACGTAGCGCTTCAAGCCGCTGGCGCATCTGTTCTGCGGACCTCTTAATAGCATCGGCGCTGTCATCGCCGTGCTGCTGCTCGACTTTCGCCGAGATACGGTTGGCAATCTTGGCGAGGATCTCGGACTGGCTGCTATCCGTGTCTCCCGGCTGCGTTGCCGACGAAGTATTCGGAGTATTCGAAGTATCGATGTCGATGTCGTTTTCGTTCTGCGTGTCATTCCGGGTTTGGTCAGTCATGATGTGCCTCAGCGGGTTCGCGCCCTGTTTCCGGTCTGCCGCCTGGTCCTATGGCGGCGTTGCTGGGTTAGTCCCGACGCGAACGGACGGGAGACCCTTCCCAACTGGAGCTCACGCGATTCGCAGTAAACGCATCATTAATGCGAAAGTAACTGCAAATAAAGGTTGGTGCAATGACTAACAAAATATCTCCGTAATCTACGTTTTTTCTCTTAGAATGGAAGTTAATACTTGATAAATATTCTCCGCCATCGAGTCGTATTTTTTGGGCAGTTGGTGTTTATTCTGCCGCCGATGATTATATGAGGGGATAAAAATTCAGCTCGGCCTCGCCTCGCCGAGGTGGGCGCGGAAAAAGAGATGTCGGATGTCGAAAGGATTCGTTGTGGTGCGTTTTATGAGTTGGAAGCTGCCGGCATTTATTGCCGGACTAATACTGATGGCGACTGCTGGTGTGGCTATGGCGCAGGACGCTGCCCCGGGCCGGTACACGATGCACAAGGTCGATGGCGGCTTCGTTCGGCTCGACACAAAGACCGGCGCAGTCTCGTTTTGCCAAAATGACGAAACGTCTTGGAGTTGCGCCCCAATCGATCGGGCGGCACCGGATACAGATGTGGAAGCGCTGCGCAAGGAGAACAAAGAGTTGAAAGCCGAAGTGAAACGGCTCGATGAGCTTCTTGGTCTTCGCGGCGAGAGGAAGGCCCGCGGCCCGACCTTCAAGTTGCCGACCGAGCAGGAGGTCGACCAGGCACTGAACTATTTCGAGCGCATGCTCAAGAAATTCCAGGACCGCTTGAATCGTCTTGAAAAGAAGTCCGAACCTGAACCATCTGAGCGCCAACTCTAGCATGTGGCGGAGGATGCCATGAACGGTCAATTGCTGCGACAGACGCGTAGTGCACTCGCCCGCACGACGGCGGGGCCCGGTTTCGTCGACATTACTGGTGACGTGAGCGCCTGGCTCAGCAAGATTGAGGCTGAGGACGGACTGCTCACGCTCTTTATCCGCCACACATCAGCATCATTGACCATCCAGGAAAACGCCGACCCTGACGTTCAGCGCGACCTGTTCGATGCGCTCGATGGATTGGCTCCTCAGTCGGTTCGGTACCGTCATGCAACCGAGGGGCCGGACGATATGCCGGCCCACATCCGGTCCATGTTGACCAGCACATCCCTTTCAATTCCGGTTGCAGCCGGCCGAGGGTTGCTGCTCGGCACCTGGCAGGCAATTTATCTGATTGAGCACCGCGCGCAGCCGCATGATCGTGAAATCATCCTGCACTATGTCGGCACTTAGCCGGCTTGCGGGCGGGATGGCGTAAAGACGCCTGAAATGGTATTCAGGCCTTCAGGGCGAAATGTCTCGTTGCTGTGACCAACTCGTGCACAGTGCCGCCCTCGGTCATTGCATGGCCGGCCATGGGAACGATCCTCAACGAGGCCTCCGGCCATCTTTTGATGAGGTCCCATGCGTTGGCGACCGGCGTTATCACGTCGAAGCGTCCGTTAACGATCACGGCCGGGATGTGGCGGATCCGGTCGACGCCGCGCAAAAGGAAATCATCGTTCTCGAAGAAGCCCCGGTTTATGAAGTAGTGGCATTCGATACGCGCGAACGCCAATGCGAAAGCATCGCTGCCGAAAGATTTCGATCGGTTGGTTTGCTCGCCGATAGAAAGCGTTGTGCCTTCCCAGTGGCTCCACGCACGAGCCGCCGCCAACTGTGTATTTCTGTTGGGATGCGTGAGCCGCTCGTAATAGGCGCTCACCATGTCGCCGCGGTCCGCTGGTGCGATCTGACCGGCGAAAGCTTCATAAGCATCCGGATAGAGCCAGTTGCACCCGTCCTGATAAAACCACTCCACCTCTTTGCGTCGCATCAAGAATATGCCGCGCAAGACCATCGCGCTCACCCTCTCGGGGTAGGTTTGCGCATAGGCGAGTGACAGCGTCGAACCCCACGAGCCGCCGAACAGGTGCCACTTCTCGATCCCGAGATGGGCACGCAGCCTTTCCATGTCCTCGACGAGATGCCAGGTGGTGTTCTCTCTCAGGTCTGCATGGGGTGTCGAGCGTCCGCAGCCACGTTGATCGAACAAAATGATGCGATACTTGGCGGGGTCGTGAAATCTTCGCAGGGTCGGGCTCGATCCCCCACCCGGCCCGCCGTGCACTGTGAGGACCGGAATGCCGCTCGGATTACCGACTTCCTCATAATAGATTTCATGAAGCGCAGAAACGCGCAGCCGTCCCTGACGATAAGGCGCTGCCGCCGGATAAAGGCCGATGCGTTCCCGTGCGTCTGCAACGGTGACATTTGGGTGGTCGGCAGACTTCATAACTTCGGCTCGTATCCATTGCCTGGGAGCGCGCCGGTAGCATGACCGGCGCCGGTTTTTTCTAGGTGCGGGCCCGTTCTCGGAAACGCAACTGGCGCATTTCACGATCGTAAACCGTTTCACCGCCTGGGATACGCATATCTCTGACAGCTTCAAAAGCGGCACGCTTTGGAACGGGTGTGAGCAACGATACAGCAAATATTGATATGGCGCCTGCTAGAGCGGCCGTAAACCCTGCCGTCGGCAACGGTGCCGGCACCAAGCCGGCTTTGCCGGCGAAGATCAGCAGCGTCGCGAGGGTGAACCCGACTGTCATTCCGACTGCCGCACCGGCGGTCGTCACGCGCTTCCACCAGATCGAGAGCGTAATTACTGGAAAGGCTGTGCCCGCACTGAGTACGATCGCCATCAAAAAGAGTTCGAGCGGATCTGAACTGATCGTGAAATTGAACATCAAAGCGAGTAGCAGGACAATCACTGACATCGCTCGCGTCGTATGCAACCGGGCGGTAGCGGTGGTTGTGGTGTAGCGTAACCCCCCGTAGACATCTTCGGCGAGTATGGCAGCAAGCGCAAAGGCGGTGGCACCGGCGGCCGCGAGCGCTCCCGCTATGGCTCCGGCAATGACGAGATAGACCGCGACATCCGGCAACGACATCGCCTCGGGCACAGCGAACAGGACGTGGTCCCGGCCAAAGGCAAATGCATTAAGCGGCAGCTCCGGCCCCGCCCCCGACACCGTCGCGCGCCCGTCGGCCATCATTCGTTCGAACCAGCTAGGCAGTTGCGCCTGCGTCCGCCCCACGAGTTCACTCATAACGATCGCACGAAAAAAGACAGCGAGCGCGGAAAGCGTGATGATGATGCACCCGGCGAAGAATATTGCCCAACCGAGTGATTTGCGGGCTTCATAGACGCCAAGTGTGGTTGCACAGCGCGGCAACAGCCAGGGCGCTGCGGCAACGCCCATCATCACGGTCAGCAACCCCATGATGAAAGACGTCGCGCCGACGCTGCCGAACGGTGCTCCGATGCGGTTCGACAATGTTTCGGGGGCCGGGCCCGGTAAAGTGAAGGCCAACAAGCCCTGCAACGACCCGGTAATCTGCTGAGCCTCTTCGGTTCGCGCGATGTGACGCAAAACCGGTCCGTAGCTCAATTGCGCAAGCGGCAGGTTGGTCATGATTACGCCGATGATGCCGGCAAGAACAATGACCGCGAGCAATGCCGCAATCGCCTGTGCTGTGCCGACCCAGCCAATTCCCCGCATGCCGCCAAGTACCGCAGTGACGGTTATTGTCGCGCCAAGCAGCGTAACGATGACGGCATGTGGCAGCTCGGTAAGTTCCCCCGCCGCATGCACGGCAATCGCGAGTTCACCAGCAAGCAACAGGATGAGCGGTACGGCGAACAGCATAGCCGCCAACAGGCGCAGGCTGCGGCTCTCGAATCGGCGGGAAAGGTACGTTGGAACGGTGTAGGCGCCATACTTTCTGAGATACGGCGAAATCACGATTCCCATGATCAAGAAGCCGGCGAAGATCCCGATGGCCATAAACCACGCATCAAAACCGATGAGAAAAAAGAGGCCGGTGAGCGAGATCAGGCCGATGCCGCCGATTGTCGTAACCGCAAAAATGAGGCCGTTATAGACGGCGGGCACGCGGCGGCCGGCAGCGAAGAATTCACCGGAGTTGTTAGTGCTCGCCGCGACTGAAATGCCGCCGAACAAAATAAGCGGACCAAGTAGAACGGCGAGCTTCAGGTGTTGGCGCGGGATCTCAAGTTGCTCAAGGATCAGGAGAACCAGGAAAAGGCCGACGAACGCGCTGGCGAATATGCCGAAGTAGGTGCCGAGACGCGGGTTCACCAGCCTCGTCGTATGGGGCGATGACATCGTGGTTGCTACTCCGGAAAAGCTGGCCGATCCTGATGGCGGAAGAGGTAAGGCGGTGGCCGGGACCAACACCTCTCTCAACGCGCCGGTTTACGAATCCTCGTTGGCGCCATGCCAGTGATCTATCGCGTCCTGCCGATTGACGAACGCGGCCATCGTGAAAAGAGCGATCAGCCATATGCCATGCCCGGCAAGGAAATAGCCGAGAGGAAAGCCCAGAAACCGACGGGCATTCAGTTCGTCAGCATAAAGAGGCAGCACGATAATCAAGGCGAGGAACGGCACGACGCTCGCGAGCATCTGCCACTTGGTGTAACGCCAGTAAGGCTTGCGTTCGTCGATTTCGATCAGTGCCATCGAGCAACTTCTCCTTCACCTCTGGCGGCGCTTGAAGTGCGCGCTATCCCTTGGTCGCAAACCCTCCCCCGGGGCCTCGTCGCGCTGACGGTGCAGCTGACCTGATGCGACCCGAAGCACGATCGCAACCATAAAACAGAATAGACCCCGGCGGTCACATACCTGCGGCGTCATCATGCGGATATGATGTCTCAAATCACGCCATGTCCCTTGCGACTCGACGCTTTTGACTGCTTAAGTGCGATCAAAGGCCGCAATTACAAATGATAAGGCCAATGAGGAAACCTCGGGGAGGCACATGTGGCCGACTACAGAATTGCGATCGTGGACGACCATCCGCTGTTTCGCGATGCGCTGAACCAATCGTTGAGGTCAGCGTTCAGTTCCCTGCAGACCATCGAGGCCGGTACGATGGCCGAACTGACGGAGCTACTGGACAGCGAAACAGGCATTGATTTGATTCTATTGGATTTGCATATGCCGGGCGTGCAGGCGTTTTCGGGGCTGATATTCTTGAGGGCGCAGCATCCGCAGATACCCGTCGCCATTGTTTCGGCAACCGATGATCCGTTCACAATACGCCGCGCGATTGACTTCGGCGCCTCGGGCTTCGTGCCGAAATCGCAACCTGTCGATCAGATCCGCCGCGCAGTGGAAGCTGTTCTTGCGGGCGATATCTGGACCCCGCCCGAAATAGATATCTCCAGTATCGCGGCCAGCCAGGATGAAGAGATCATAGCGAGGGTCTCCAAACTGACACCTCAGCAGGTGCGGGTCCTGATGATGCTGAGCGAGGGGCTGTTGAACAAACAAATCGCCTACGAACTCGATGTGTCCGAGGCCACGATCAAAGCGCACGTTTCGGCAATACTACAAAAGCTGGGCGTCGACAGCCGCACTCAGGCTGTCATCGCGATCAACAAGCTCAGCACCATAGACTGGAGCACGGCCGTAGAACGCTGAAGCGATACCAACCGGAAAGGTTACAAGATCGCTCAGCGGTCCAGCGCCAGCAAACAAGAGACCAATCGTTCAAAGAATTCAGTCCTCGAAATCGTCGTCAAAGTCATCCAGTCGGGCCGGCCGAGCATTCGTCGCCACTGGACGGCGTGGCGGCGCATTACGTGAACCACGATCCCGGCTTATATTCTTTTCAAGATCTGCCAGATCGATGAACTCATCAGCTTGCCGTCTCAAGTCGTCGGAAACCATGGCCGGCTTTGTCTCAAGAGTAGAAACGATGCTGACGCGCTTGCCCTGCTCCTGAAGAGCGCTCACGAGCGCTTTAAAATCGCCATCGCCGGTGAATAGAATGAAATGATCGACATTCGGTGCGAGCTTCATTGCGTCGACCGTCAGTTCGATATCCATATTCCCTTTTATCTTGCGGTTTCCTACAGCGTCTCGATATTCCTTTGTGGGCTTGGTGACCATGGTGAAACCATTATAGTCAAGCCAATCGATCAGGGGTCTAATGGATGAGTATTCTTGGTCTTCGGAAATGGCCGTATAATACATGGCACGCAATAATCGACCCCGTCCTCGAAAATATTTCAGAAGACTACCGAAGTCGATATCGAAATTAAGCGCCTTCGCGGTAGCATGAAGGTTCGCGCCATCAATGAATAAAACGACCGTTTCTGTTTCTTTGCTGTTCATTATTTGCTACTTTTTCTTATTGGCATCACGATCACTAGGATCTCATCGCTTTCATCTCACGGCCTCTTCGGCCGATCCATCATCGTTATTGATGATCTATTTTTGTCCGCTAGCGTGCAATTCAAAAACGTGCACAATTCTAGGTAGACTATTCATCCAAATTGTCAGTAACGAACTCAGCAGGATGATGCGATTACCGCGGAATATAGGTTCGCGGCGTCTGCATGTCCAGTGTCTATAGGCGAGCGCTGATTTTGAGGTATTTTTTTATTGGTCAGAGCAATGATGACCGGGTGCCGGGAAGCAGCTTCACGCGACACCCCGCTCCTTGATAACCTTGCAGAAATGTGGCAGCGAACCAACGTTTCCGCAATAAGTGCTTGTACTTACCGCATTGTTGATGATTACTCCAGAGCAACCCTATTTCTGAAGCGTGCCGGCGCGACTGCGTCTGCAGCGCCCACGCGTTATTTCATTTGTTTGGTGAACTATGGTCTTGGAATTACGCCATTGCCGCTATTTCTTAGCGGTCTACGAAGCCGGTTCGGTAACCAAGGCGGCGCATGAATTGCGGATAGCACAGCCCAGTCTGTCGCAGCAGATCAAAAAGCTCGAGACCATGCTGGGAACGGAGCTGTTCATAAGGTCGAACAAGCAATTCGTTTTGACGCCAGCTGGCGATGCCTTTTTGCCGCATGCGCGGGGTCTGGTGAAAGCTGCAGAGAACGCGGTGCTTGAGGTTGCCGGCGTGCTGGAGTTCGGTTCCGCAAGCCTTCGGATCGCATTTATACCCAGCATGGCCTCCTTCGTCGCCGTAGCGGCGGCCAAATTCGCTGAGGCGTTTCCGGAAGTGCGCATCAGCCTCATGCAGGAGGAGGCGCGCGAAATAGATCGGCGGCTTCTCGCAAATGAGATCGATATCGGCATCGCAGCCAAACGGGTGTCGCCACCGGAAATCAACTGCGTCGACATTTGTGAAGAACCGTATGTGCTGGCATATCGTGAGGGCCATGCGCTTGCCGACAAGAAGCTCTCGCGGCTCGATGGCATCGGCGACACGCCGTTCGCAATGTTCTGCTATGGATCGTTTGCGCGCGATACGATGGACAGCTATCTCAGCCGGATCCATTTCTCGCCACGGGCTGCGATGGAAGTCAACTGTCTTGAGTGCCTGCTTGACATTGTAGCAACGACAAACGTTTGCGCGATGCTGCCGCGCGCCGCTGCTTCGCGCCATCCCAACATTGCCATGGCCGAGTTGAAGAACCCGACCGCATCGCGGGTTTTGACAATACTCACTCGGGACGTGACATTGGAGACCCCCACCGAAACCGCCTTCACAAAATTACTTCGCGAGGAGGTCCTGTCGGCAATGTCTGGCAATGAGGACACCGGCTAGAATGTTCATTCCGCCGCCAGATTCTGCGACGACCACTGCATGAGAAGAGCCCGTAAAGCCGCAGCTTTCAGCGGTTTGCGCAGCAGTGTGAGTTCTTGCGCTCGCAGATTGCGCTGCACTTCCGGCGAGTGGTCAGCCGTGACAATGACGCCGGGAACATCGGCGCCGATCGCGTGCCGCAACGCATGAATTGCTTCGACGCCAGTCGCGCCGCGGTCCAGATGATAGTCAGCGACGATCAGTGACGGCACATGTAGTTCGTGGCCGGCCTCAACATCGTCGTTTGCGTCGTCGGTGGCATTGCCGATGCGCGCCTGGCGAAGCATGGCAACGGCTTCGGCGACGTTTGTGGTCGCGATCACATGGCATCCCCATCCTTCGAGCATTATGCGCATGCCGGAAAGCACGTCCGGCTCGTTATCGATGCAAACGACCCAAACCCCGGAGAGGTCGCGAAGGACGGATTCGGGTTGGCGCTCCGGCGAAAGAGCGGGGATGGGTTGAGCCGCCTCGACCCGCAGGCAAAAGCGCGAACCGGCACCAAGCGTCGAGTCGAGCTCGATTGGATGATCCAGAATCCGGCTAATGCGTTCGACAATCGACAAACCGAGCCCGAGGCCGCGAGCACTCGTCGCGCGCGGATCGAGGCGCCGGAACTCTTGAAAAATTTCCCGGTACTTGTCTTTGGGAATGCCAAGCCCGGTATCGGCCACCTCGATGGAGATGGCTCCGCCGCGGCGCCGGATCCCGACCAGAACGCGGCCAGACGGCGTATATTTGATGGCGTTGGCGATGAGATTCTGCAAAATCCGTCTAAGCAATTTGCCATCGCTGCGCACCCAAGCGGATGACGCGACGAATGTCAGATCGAGGTTGGCCTTCCGCGCCAGCGGATCAAACTCGACCCTGAGCGCATCGAACATCGGCTGGACGGCAACGGGTCCGATATCCGGCTCAAGCCGGCCGGCGTCCATTCGCGAGATGTCGACCAGCGTTTTGAGAATTTCCTCAACCGATGTTAGCGATGCATCGATACGCTGTGCAATCATGAGTTCGTCGTCGTGAAGGTCACGCTCGACTAGCGCCGTTGCATAGAGCCGGGCGGCATTGAGGGGTTGCAGCAGGTCGTGGCTGGCGGCGGCAAGAAATCTCGTCTTGTCACGGTTTGCTTCGTCCGCCGCCATTTTTGACTGCTCCAGCGCAGCGTTGGCTTCGGTGAGCTCGGCGGTTCGCTCCCTGACCCTTTGTTCCAGGGTCTGGTTCGCCTGTGCGAGCGCATCGGCCGCTGCGACCCGCTCGGTGATATCGGAGTAAGTGGTCACGAAACCACCTTGCGGCATTGGAGCGGTTCGCACTTCGAGGATCTTTTTGCCGTTAACCAGCCGTTCCTGAAAGGTCTCGGTGACGCGCGCCAGTTGCTCGAAGCGATACGCTGCAAGCTCGTCCGGTGGTCCCGCCCCCATATCACCGCGCGTGGCAAGGAACAGCAACAATTCCTCAAGCGGGACGCCAACACGCCTGAGAGAAATAGGCAGGTCGAGAAGCTCGCTGAACCGTCGGTTCCAGCAGACAAGCTGGTTTTCCGCATTGAAGACGCACAATCCGTGGCGCACCTGATCCAATGCCGACTGCAGAATGTCGCGGTTGTACTGCAACGCTTCGGACGCATCATCAAGAAGCTTGAGCGCCGACTGATTGGTGACATTCCGGCGCCGGAGCAAGAGCGTCATGACTAGCCGTGATGAAGCCGCCCCGATTGCGCTCGTCAGCAGATGTTCCGCGAACCGCAACGTGCCGACATCCGCTTCTCCACCGGGCTGTCGCGCCAAGCTGAATCGCTGGTGATATTCCGCGAACGACCGGGCGGCTCGGCCGGCACCGAGGAAGCGTGCGACCGTGGCCTGCAATTCATCGACGGTTACCGTTGCCCGCCAAAACCGGAAAGATGGTTGCTGCGAGGCGATGGTGGCTTCGCCTCTGACAAATACGTTGGCCTGCAGTCTCTCGACCGGTGAGGGGCGCGCAAACTTCGAAAAGGTGACGAAAGCGACAATATTCGCCACGAGGCTCCATATCACGCCGTGGGTCAGCGGATCAGCCGCCGAGTAGAACAGTGCCTGCGGCTTGAGTATCTCGATGCCCAGTGGCCCATTCAGTATAAACGAAACCGGCAGAAGACCAGCCTGCGCAGCCCAGGGCAGGAGCAGCGTATAGGTCCAAAGAAGGCTTCCCGTCAGTATGCCGGCGATCGCACCGCGCGCGTTCGCCTGTTGCCAGTAAAGTCCGCCAAAAAAGGCCGGTGCAAGCTGTGCGACGGCAACGAACGAGATGAGGCCGATCGCAGCCAACCCCTTCGTATCCGCCAGCAGCAGGTAAACTATGTAGCAAAGTCCGAGAATGGCGAAAATTGCAACGCGCCGGATCGTCAGCAGAAGGTTTGCGATGTCCGTCGAACTCTCGGTCTCTCGTCCGCGGTACCGCAGCAGAAGCGGCACGACGACGCCGTTACACACCATGATGGCCAGCGCGATGGATTCGACTACAATCATCGCCGTAGCTGCGGAAAGACCGCCGATATAGGCCAGCACCGTGACGAAATGAGCATCGAGATACATTGGCACGGCGAGGACGAACATATCCGGGTTTGTCAGTTCCGGCCGGATGAGAATGAGCCCGGCGATCGCAATCGGCACGACAAACAGATTGATCGCCACAAGATAGACCGGCAACAGCCAGCGGGCACGCTTGAGTTCGTTCTCCGAGCGGTTCTCGACGACCGTCACGTGGAACTGACGCGGTAGCACGACAATACAGATCGCGCTGAGCATTGTGACGATGAGCCAGCTACTCGAGAACGCCGGCTCGGCAAATTGTGTCAGCGTCTCGCTGTGTGCGCTGACGGCGCTGATGAAAGAACTGACGTCGCCGAACGCATAGAAGACAACGAAGACGCCAACACTCATGAACGCAATCAGCTTGACGAGGGATTCAGCCGCGATGGCGACCATCAGCCCGTCCTGGTGTTCGGTGGCATCGATGTGGCGGGTGCCAAAAAGGACTGCAAAGGTTGCCATCACGACGGTCGTCACGAGCGCGGTCTCGACGATGCCGATGCTTGGCAGTTCCACGATGAAAAGCGGATTACCTCCAAACAGTGCCTCTGTCGCAAGGACGACGGCTTTGAGTTGCAGCGCGAGATAGGGTAGCAGGCCGACGAGCGCGACAAGAGTTACGATTGCTGCCACTTTGGAGCTCTTGCCATATCGCGCCGCCAAGAAATCCGAGATCGAAGTCAGGTTTTGGGCTTTGGCAAGACGAACGATTCGCAACAATAGCGGCCAGCCAAAAAGGAAGACCAGCACCGGACCGATATAGACCGCAAGAAAATCCCAACCTGTAGACGATGCTCGCCCAACGCTTCCAAAAAACGTCCATGTTGAGCAATAAACGCCGATTGAGAGGGCATAAATGAATGGCCGGTCCAGCTTTTCCGCCGAGCGGCGATGCTTCATCCAGACGTCACCATACCAAGCGATCGCAAACAGGACGATGATATAGAAGATCGCAAAAACAACGATAAGCGTGGCGTCGAACATCGCGTTCGTTCCGTTTCCCGTCGAACATGGCCAAAGACCCAACCCCAGCCGTAAAGATCAACGTAGCTTCTATGAACTGAGGTCGTTCTAGTGGTCCGAGAGGAGCAAGGCCTCAAAGGTTCACTATAGTCCGGGATCAGCCAAGCGACATTAGCTGTTCGTCGGCCGGTTACCGGTCGGCCGTCGGTCATGGTTCCACGCCGATTGTCAAAAAGTTTTTTGTGTCGTTCGGCAGCAGAGTTTTGCTCGCCTAAAGATGGGTTTTCCAGTATTCCGTGGGCTGCCGATTCGCGTGACGCAGCAACCGGCCAACCGCGTTTAACGACAGGAGACGGTGTCCAATGGGCATGGTACAGGAATTCAAAGATTTCGCCCTAAAGGGCAACATGGTCGATATGGCAACGGGGATCATCATCGGTGCCGCAATAGGTACTGTAGTGAAGTCGTTGGTCACCGACATCATCATGCCGCCAATCGGCCTTCTGATGGGTGGCGTGGACTTTTCCGCGATCAAGATCGTTCTTGAAGAAGGGGCAACGCCGAAGGAGGAAGTCGCAATAAACATCGGCACGTTCATTAACAACCTGATCGCCTTCATTATTGTCGCTTTCGTCGTCTTCCTGCTGATCAAGGGCATGAATTCCCTGCGCAGAAAAGAAGAGGAAAAGCCGGCCGACCCGCCTGCCTCCGAGCAGTACCTCAAAGAAATCCGCGACGCATTGATTGCCCGCGATGCGCGCAGCTGATCGGCTTTGCTGTTCGTCTGCTGGCGTTTACCAGGTAGAGATCAACGCCCGGCAGCGATGAACGAACAAATGGCCCGCCAGCCGGCGTGAGCGGGCCATTCAAGCGCTCGGCTCACGAGGTGGCGCCGGGCGGCGGTCGGTTTTACGCACAGGGACGAGAAGCGCTTCTCACAAACCCCATTTGAGAGCCAGCGGCTGAGCTTCCCCGGCAAGCTCGAGCAGTTGCCGGCGTGTGCTATCGTGCAAAGGTTCCAGCGGATGGCGCACAAAATCACTTTTGATTACGCCGCCGGCCATCATCACCGACTTGGCGGCGCGCAGCCCGCACTGGCGGTTCTCGAAGTTGATCAGCGGCAGCAATTGCCCATACCGCCGGCGCGCGCGCTCTCTGTCGCCGCCGAGGTAGTCCATGACGATCGGGCGAATCAGGTCCGGCATCAGGGCACTTGTCATCGTGCCGGTCGCACCCGCTTCAAGATCAGCCATCAGCGTGATGCCTTCTTCACCGTCGAAAGGCCCCTTAACCTGCGCGCCACCGGCCTCTATGAGCGCACGAAGCTTTTGCGCAGCCCCCGGGACCTCAATTTTGAAGTAATTGACGAGTGGCACTTCGCGCCCGAGCTGCACGAGAAACGGAACCGTCAGCGTAACGCCGCTTAACGGCGCATCCTGCACCATCAAGGGCACGTCCGCGGCCTCTGCCACCGCGCTGAAATGCTCAATCGTCCCGCGTTCGCCAGCGCGCAAGCCAACCCCGTGATACGGCGGCATCAGCATGACCATCCTGGCGCCAGCCGCAGCTGCCCGTCGCGCCCGTTGTGCCGCGATCTGCGTGGAGAAATGACTGCAAGTCACAATAACCGGAACTGCATCGCCCACTGTCTCCATCGAGAGGTCAAGCAACGTGTCGCGCTCGTCGTCGGACAGAAGAAACTGTTCTGAATAGTTCGCGAGGATACAAATACCGTCGAGGCCCTGATCGATCATGCAACGTAGGATCCGCCGGTTGCCTTCAAGATCAAGGGCGCCAGTCTGATCGAATGCGACCGGAGCAATCGGGAAGATGCCTTTGTAGGGTTGCGCCGTCTCCGTCATCAAGAAGCTCCATCAGGTTCGCGCCTATTCGGATATCATTTTTGCATAGGATTACAGCGCGTAACAGACTGTACGTCTAGCGCCGGCTCGTGGCCGTGGCGCTTCTCCGAGATAGTTTTTGGCAGCCAGGCGATTTGGCTCCCCAGGGGCCCCCTCCAGGGCCGCGCCCGTTTACGCCGACTGCACCGGACGGTAGGCGCCAAGAGCGAAAACAATCCCTGTCCGCTCTCCGGCGCGCCAAGAAAGAGCCGAAACAACCAGCCGGCTCTCAACCCGCTGTGACGCCGCGCTTGATGAGCCGGACGCTCCCCCGTCTTTCCGGGACGTTGCGGCCATGGCGCGCGAAAAGCGCTTGCTCGATGTTGCGAATAAACAGTCGCGCGGCGCTTTCCCAGCTGTAAGCCATCGCGCCCTCACGAACGACCGTGCGATCGAGGTCGAGCGCTGCACGGGCCGCGTCCTGTAAATTGGCTCGCAGCACGCCGGTTACGCCGTCCTTCACATTGTCGATCGGCCCCGTCACCGGATAAGCAGCGATCGGCAGGCCGGACGCCATCGCTTCAAGCAACACGATGCCGAACGTGTCGGTGAGGCTCGGGAACACGAATACGTCAGCTGATGCATAGGCCTCAGCCAAGGCATCCCCGATCAGCTTACCGGTAAAGACAACATCAGGATGGCTTGCCTCGAGTGCTTCCCGTTGCGGTCCGTCGCCAACGACGACTTTCCGCCCCGGTAGATCAAGATCGAGAAAAGCCTGAATATTCTTTTCGATGGCGACACGGCCAACGTAGATAAAGACCGGACCTTCGGAGCCAAAGTTGCGCACATTACGCGGCCGGAAGAGCTCGGTGTCGACCCCCCGCGTCCATGGCATGAGTCGCTTGAAGCCCCGCCGATCGAGGTCTACCGCCAAGCTGTTGCTTGCCACCATGACGCCTTCACCGGCATTGTGGAAGTGGCGTTGCCAAGCATACATCCACCGCTCCGGGACACCAAAGCGCGACGACACGTATTCAGGAAAGCGCGTGTGAAATGAAGTCGTGAAGGGTATGCCGCGCTTGCGGCAATAGCGCCGCACCATCCAGCCGATCGGACCTTCCGTCGCGATGTGCACGGCATCGGGATTAATCAGGTCGAGCCGCTCAATGATGTAATTGTAGCCGGGCAGCGCAAGTCTGATCTCGGGATATGTCGGGCACGGCACGGTGTTGAATTCAGCCGGCGTGAGGACGGTGATTTCGCACCCCTGCGCTGTCGCCTCATCAATGAGACGCTCATATGTGCGCACAACCCCATTTACCTGGGGGCGCCATGCGTCGGTTGCGACCAACACCTTCATGGCTGGCTCCGTCTATGAGCGAGCACCGCTCCGGACTCGAAATGAACGCTAACCCTATTACCGACAGATCATCAACGTTTTCATTGTATTCTTTATGACAGCAAACGCGCAGGCCAGACGCGGGGCGTGGTTACGCTGCGACGTCGACCTGGCTCTGGTCGGGCCGGAGATCACGGATTGTCACCTGATTGCCGCGCTGCAGCCAGTGGATCAGCTCAAGCTTGCCGTCGTGGTGCTCTGCGAACGCAGTTGCGCTTTCGACCCAATCGCCCGTGTTGACGTAATGGACGTCACCGATGTGTTTCGAAGCAGCGTGATGGATGTGCCCGCAGATGACCCCGTCGACGTTGCGTCGCGTGGCTTCATCAGAAAGCGAATTTTCAAAATCGCCGATGAAGTTCACGGCGGATTTCACGCGATGCTTGAGGTAGGCCGAGAGCGACCAGTAATCAAGGCCCAATCGCCGGCGCACGAAATTCAGAGGAACATTGCAGGCAAGGGAGAGTTGATATCCGCGATCTCCCAGAAAAGCGAGCCAGCGCGCATAGCGGACAACGACATCGAATTCGTCGCCGTGAATGACTAGGTAGCGTTTGCCGTTCACGGTCTCGAAAACCGCGTTTCGAGCAATTTCGATGTTGCCGAACCGGGTGCCGCAGTAAGCGCGCAATCCGTCATCATGGTTGCCGGGAATGAACACCATTCGGGAGCCGTCGCGTACCTTGCGCAGCAAGTTCTGCAGGACGTCATTGTGTTCCTGCGGCCAGATGGCGCCGCGTTTGATGCGCCAAAAGTCTATGATGTCGCCGACCAGATAATAGGTGTCCGCGTCGTTCTCCTGGAGAAACTCCACGAGAGCCCTAGCTTGAGATGCTCGCGTGCCAAGATGCACATCCGAGATGAATATCGTCCGAAAGTGCGCCATGGCACTGCTCCTCCTGCCCGGTGCGCGACCATAAATCAGTGGCCTTGGTGATGAAAGGATTCAAACCACAGAAATATGACAGACTACATCCCACAGACTGCGTCACAAGGAGCGTGGCTGCCTTGCAACGGCGTTTGTGCAGAAAACGAGGCAGCGCCCGAGCTGGATTACGGGCGCATCTGGCTGCTGGAGCGTCAGTAAACCTTGATTGGAAAATATCGTTCAACGATTTCACGTAGTCGACCGCTCTTGCGGATGCGGCCGAGAGCATCATTCAGTTGTTTCAAAAGCCCGCGGTCCTCTTTTCCGACCGCGATCGCGACCCCATCCCCAAAATACGCCGGCTCGAAATAGGCGCCGGGCAACAGGCGGCAGCAGTTGCGTGACAGGCTGCCATTAGCCCAAAATGCCAGCGAGGTGCCATCACCGAACACGGCATCGACCTGCCGGTTTTGGAGTGCGAGCCGCGCGAGTTCAGCCGTGTTGAACTTTTTGATTCGCGTGTTGCGGAAGAAGCGCTTGATGAAGGCTTCGTGCGGACTGTTTGCAACCACAGCGGCGAGGATACCGTCGAGACCTGAAGGCATGGCGGGTATGGCGCGCATATCT
>CAZWCL010000018.1:0-16383 GCA_964632265.1 uncultured Hyphomicrobiaceae bacterium
GAGGGCCGTCCGTACCCCATGTGGGGGCAGTAGTGTTGGATGATGGAGGATGTGATGTCGGGCGCGTGGTCCCCTGAAAGTTGGCGTTCCAAACCTGTTTTGCAGGTGCCGGAATACCGTGATGCAGCCGCACTTGGTGCTGTCGAGGACCGTCTTGCGACCTTCCCGCCACTGGTTTTTGCCGGCGAGGCGCGCAACCTCAAGAAGGCGTTGGGCGAGATTGCGCTTGGCGAAGGTTTTCTGCTTCAGGGCGGAGACTGTGCAGAGAGTTTTGCGGAACATGAAGCCGATAATATCCGCGATTTCTTCCGTGTGTTTCTGCAGATGTCGGTTGTCCTGACGTTCGCCGGCGGGTCGCCCGTGGTCAAGGTCGGACGTATTGCGGGCCAGTTTGCGAAGCCGCGCTCGTCACCGGTCGAGAAAAAGGGTGATGTCGAATTGCCGAGCTACCGGGGCGACATCATCAACGCTTCGGAGTTCGATCCCGCCGCGCGCGATCCCGATCCCGAGCGCCAGATTGCAGCCTACCGGCAATCGGCGGCGACGCTCAATTTGCTGCGGGCGTTCTCGATGGGCGGCTATGCCGATCTCAACCGGGTTCATCAGTGGACATTGGGGTTTGTGTCCGACAGCCCGCAGGCCGAGCGCTATGGTGCCGTTGCCGAGCAGATTTCAGAGACGCTTGAATTCATGCGGGCGTGCGGGATCACGCCGGAAAACACGCACCAGCTCAGCCAGGTTGCGTTTTATACCAGCCACGAGGCGCTGCTGCTTGGATATGAACAGGCGTTGACGCGGACGGATTCGACCACCGGGGACTGGTATGCGACCTCGGGTCATATGATCTGGATCGGAGACCGGACACGCCAGCCCGACCACGCCCACGTCGAGTTCTGCCGCGGCGTCGAGAACCCGATCGGTCTCAAGTGCGGTCCGTCGCTTGATCCTGATGAGTTGATGCAACTGATCGACACTCTCAACCCGGCCAACGAACCGGGGCGTTTGACGTTGATCACGCGTTTTGGGGATGAAAAGGTCGGTGAGGGATTGCCGAAGCTGATCCGCAAGGTCGAATCGGAAGGGCGTCATGTCGTTTGGTCATGTGATCCGATGCACGGCAATACGCTCACGTCCAATTCCGGCTACAAAACGCGTCCGTTCGATCGCATTCTCCGGGAAGTCGAAATGTTCTTCGATGTGCATGCGTCGGAGGGCACGCATCCAGGTGGCGTTCACGTCGAAATGACGGGCCAGAACGTTACGGAATGCACGGGCGGCGCGCGGGCGATCTCGGATGCGCAGTTGCAGGATCGCTATCATACGCACTGTGATCCGCGACTCAATGCCGACCAGGCGCTGGAACTATCGTTCCTGATCGCGGAGCGGCTGAAAGCCGAGCGGTCCGCAAAGGGGCGTGAGCGTCGAGAAGCGGCCGAGTAAGGCGGCGTCCTGGCCGCCTGGCCTTGTCACCTGGCCTTGTCACCTGGACTGGTCGTCTAGGGTCGGGGGGGCAGTGCAGGAGCCCTTGCGGTTAGCTGTGAAGGCGTCTTGTCAGACCGTCAAAACGCGCAGATTGTTGGTTGAGCCCGGCGTCCCGAACGGGATGCCGGCGATCACGACAATGCGGTCGCCGCTCTTGGCGAAGCCGTCGGAGAGCACGAATTTGCGGCTGTCCGTAACCATTTCATCGTAACTCGAAATCATGCGTTCGTCGGCGATCGAATGGGCGCCCCAAAGGAGGGCGAGGCGGCGGGCGATGTTGATGTCCGTGGTCGCGCTTACAATCTGGACTGCGGGGCGCTTGCGGGCAATGCGGTAGGCGGTGGTGCCACGCGAGGTGAAGGCGACGATCGCGGTGGCGCCGATCTTGTTGGCGACGTCGGCGGCGGCTTCTGACACGGCATGGTGGATCGAAGGGTCTACGACCGGCTCCATTGCATCGACGATGGAGCGGTATGCACGATGGTTTTCCGTGTTCCAAATAATGCGGTCCATCATCTCGACAGCTTCGACCGGATACTCGCCGATCGCGCTTTCCTGACTGAGCATGACCGCGTCGGAGCCGTCGTATATCGCGGTTGCCACGTCGGAGGCCTCAGCACGAGTGGGTTGGGGAGCGTATGCCATCGAGTCGAGCATCTGGGTTGCGACGACAACGGGTTTCGCCGCGAGGCGGCAGGCGCGGATCAGCTCTTTTTGGCGGCCGGGTACTTGTTCGGGCGGGATCTCGACACCGAGATCGCCGCGGGCGACCATGATCGCATCGCAGAGCGCCACGATATCGTCGATCACCTCCAGGGCGGCCGGTTTTTCGATTTTCGCGATGATGCCGGCCTGATCGCCGATAATCTGACGTGCTTCCAGGATGTCGGATGGGCGCTGGACGAAGGAAAGCGCGAGCCAGTCAACGCCGAGCTTCAGGCCGAAATCCAGGTCGGCGCGGTCTTTGTCCGTCAAAGGCGAAAGGTTCAGGACGGCGTCCGGGACGTTGACGCCTTTGCGATTAGTGAGGTTGCCGCCGACGCCGACTTCGGCGACGATCGCGTCACCGTCGAAGCCGGTTACTTTCAGCTGCAGGCGCCCGTCATCGATAAGCAGGCGATGGCCCGGGGCAGAGGCTTCAAATATTTCTGGGTGGTGAAGGGGGATGGCGTCGCGCCCGCCATTTTCGCCGGTTGGCACGAAGCGGACCGTCTCGCCGGCCTTCAGGGCGATGCCGCCGTCCTTGATCGTGCCAACGCGGATTTTCGGGCCCTGAAGGTCCTGCAGGATGCCGATCGGGCGGGAGACTTCCTGTTCAAGTTCGCGGATGACGCGGTGCACGCCAGCATGATCTTCCTGAGTGCCGTGACTGAAGTTTAATCGAAAGACGTCAACGCCGGCCAGAAACAACCGCCTTATCATATCGGCGTTGGACGAGACGGGGCCGATGGTTGCGACGATTTTTGCGCGGCGATTGCGTCTCATAGGGCAGCTCCTTACAGACAGCTTGGAAAGGCTGGTGCCGGCTTGTCGCGCCGTGCGATTGGATGACGAGTCCATGCCCTATTTTAGGGGGGGCGTACAGATGCCGAAAGATCACCTTTGTCGGAGGCGCGGATTACACTACGCACGCCACGCAAAAAACGCCGTCGCACCCTGCAGGGCTGCGACAGCGCTAGAAGGACGTTGTGGATCGACCTCAACGCGGCCTGTTAGCGACCGTCACGGTCATAGCCGGTCTGGAACTCGATCAAGGTTTCACGATACGAATCCGCCTGGGCTGGTACTGATGCCGCAGCAAGCGCAAGTGCTAGTGTGGTTGCAAGCATGATATTGTAAATCATCATGTCATCTCCTCGGTTTCTGCAGGCTTGTCTGTCACGTTGCCTGCTTGCCTTGGTATGTGGGGAGAACTGTCTGCGATTGTGTTTGTTCGCGTCGTTAACTGTTTCGTGAGGCGGGGTGAGGGGACGTGATCGCACTTGCGAAACGGAGCCGGATGTCAAAAAAGCTTATTATCTTCGATTGCGATGGAACGCTCGTCGACAGTCAGCATCTTATCGTTGAAGCCATGGAGATGGCGTTTCACGCGAACGATCTCGAGGCTCTGCCACGCGACAAGGTTTTGTCCATCGTCGGGCTGTCGCTGCCACTTGCGATCGAGACCTTACTGCCGGGCAAGCCGCCACGGGTTATCGAAGCGGTCACCCAAGGATACCGCGATGGCTTTGGGGTTCTGAGACGGGATCCGGCCAATCATGAACCGCTTTATGAGGGGATACTTTCAGTCATTGAGGTGCTGGGGAAGCGAGGCGACACGCTGCTCGGCGTTGCGACGGGGAAGTCGATTCGGGGCGTAGATGCGTTGTTTGAGCGGATGCGACTGCAGCCTTATTTCGCGACGATACAGACGGCAGACACGCATCCGTCAAAACCGAACCCGTCGATGATCGAGACAGCGATGCGGGAGGTGGGGGCGGAACCTTCGAACACCGTCATGATTGGGGATACGACGTTCGATATGCGGATGGCCAAGGCCGCGGGCGTCGGTGCCATTGGTGTTTCATGGGGCTACCACCCTGGTCATACGCTGGTCGCCGAAGGGGCTGACGTGCTGCTTGATCATCCCGATGCAATCGTTGCCGCGGTCGATGGGTGGTGGGGCTAAAATCGTTGGGCAGAGCTGGCTGAAAGGGTCGGCCAGGTTGAGGAAGATTTCATGACGGAAGACGGGCCGGGGCCATACGGGGCGCCGCAGGAGCGCCGCAAGGTGCGTATGCGTTCGAGCGATGATGAAGCCGCGCGGCAGTTGCCAAAGCGCTTTTTCAAGAATGCGAGCGCGCAGCCGGCTGAAGAGGGCGGGTATCAGGTTCTGCTCGACGAGCGAGCGGTGAAAACGCCGAAGCGTGAATTTCTGGTGGTGCCGACCTTGGCTTATGCGGAGGCGATTGCCGCAGAATGGAATGCGCTGGGCGATACCATCGATCCGGCACGGCTGGCGTTCACCAAATTGTCGAATACGACGATCGACGGGGTCAAGCCGCGTCTGCGTGACGTTCACGATGACATTTTGAGGTTTATTGGGAACGATTTGCTGCTTTATCGGGCTGAGCGGCCGGAGGGGTTGGTCGCGCAACAAAACGCGGCGTGGGACCCGGTGCTTGAATGGTTCCACGAAACCTACGACGCAAAGTTCAAGCTGACAGCCGGCGTGATGCCGATCGAGCAAAGCCCTCTCGCCGTTGCAAAGGCCGCCTCGGCGGTTGCAGACTTCGACGCGTTCGCGCTGGCGCCGCTGCATGTGATGACGACGCTAACCGGATCGGCGCTGTTGACGATCGCACACGCGCGCGATGTGCTTTCGCTGGAGGCTGCCTGGGCGGCGGCACACGTTGACGAGGATTGGCAGATTGCGCAGTGGGGCGAAGATGCAGAAGCCGCCGCCCGCCGCGGTCAGCGCTTGCGTGAGATGGAAACCGCCAGCCGAGCGTTGGATTTGCTCGGACGGCGGGAACGTTAGGGCGGGTCCGACCTTGGTGGAATCGCTTTCGCGATTTCACTGAGGTCGGTAGTCCCACTCTACACTATTGGAGTAGATCATTTTTACCGGTTTAGCCGGCGACGGCCCCGGTTACGAACGGTCTGCAACTAAAACCGGAATGATCTAGCTTTCCGGTTAAGCGGCGACGGACGGCTTCGTGCGCCCGGGTGGGTCGCGTTCGGCCAGTTTGGTGTAGCCGTCCCGCGTTTGCGGGGTCTTCATGTCGAGTTCGCCGCCGGCGATCAGGGTGCGCAGCATCTGGGCGGTGCCGCCGGCGATGGTGAACATGCGCGCATCACGGACATAGCGTTCTGCGTCGCAGTTGCGCGAATAGCCCATGGCGCCGTGCATCTGAAGGGCGTCATTGGTGACCTTGACCGCCATTTCCGAGGTAAACAGTTTCGCCTGGGCCGCCATGACGGGATCGGGGAAAAGGCCGGCGCGATCGCCTTTCGAGCGCGCCGCCCGATAGGTGAGGCCGCGGGCGGCTTCGATGGATGTTGCCATGTCGGCGAGCATCCACTGGAGCCCCTGGAATTCGGCGATGGGGCGGCCAAACTGCTCGCGCTCGAGGAGAAATTCGCGGGCAAGGTCGTAGGCGCCCTGGGCGAGCCCGAGGGCGACCGTGCCGGCGCCGACGCGCTGAGAGTTATAGGCGTCGATCAGGTCGCCGAAACCGCGGCGCAGGCCTGACGGAGGCACCAGCATCATGGTCTGGGGCACCTCCATGTCTTCGAAACGGACCTCTGTTTCGGGAATGCCGCGCAGACCCATTGCCGGTTCGCGCCGGCCGATGACGAGGCCGGGGGTTTCATCGCGTACTGCAATAAAGCCGGCAATGCCTTGCTCTTCTCCGCGCTCATCGAAGGCACGCGCGAAAATCAGGTGCAGACGTGATACGCCGCCGCCAGTGATCCAGTGCTTGGCTCCATTGATGATGTATTTGTCGCCCTGCTTATGGGCCTCGGTGGTCATTTCGGTCGCGGCGCTACCTGCATCCGGTTCGGTGATGCAGATGGCAGGCTTGTCGCCAGACAGCGGAAATTCAGCCGCGAAGCGTTTCTGTTCTTCCGAGCCATAGGCCATGATCGCGGAGATGGCACCCATGTTCGCCTCGACGGTGATACGGCCGGCGGCGCCACAACACGCGGCCATCTGCTCGATGACCAGAACGGCGTCGAGATAGCTGAGGCCCAGTCCGCCGTAAGCTCTCGGGATCGTCATGCCCATAAATCCGGCTTCCTGCAGGGTCTCGACGTTGTCCCAGGCATACTCCTCCGTTTCGTCGACCCGGCGGGCGTTGGGTTTGATCAGGTTCTGGGCGAGGTCGCGGGCACGCGCTCGAAGGGCAAGCTGATCGGGCGACAATCCGTAAGTCATGCGGGTATCCTGCGTAAGCTGTTCGAAGCCTTAGATCATGTCCGGTAAAGTTGCAGACCGTTCGCAACCGGGGCCGTTGCCGGCTAAACCGGAAAAAATGATCTACTCCAATAGTGTAGAGCGGGGCTACCGACCCCAAGTGAAATCGCGAAAGCGATTCCACCAAGGTCGGACCCGCTCTAGGGCGGAAGTTCCTGCATTGGACATTAATTCTCACGCGACTTCAATTACCCGTGATCAATTGAACGCGGTCAGGTACATTTGACGTGTAAGGGCCCACTAGGCATCGCTGGCCAGTTCGTGTGGTTTCTGTTAGCTTTTTTGCGTTTATTCCGGCCCGTCAGGGCGTGCACCGGAACTCGTTACGCTCTGTGCGTTGGCCCAGTGTTTGCTGCTTAGTGGCGGAGCGTTCGGCTAAAATTGAGCTCGACCGGAAATGCCCGGCGGCGGAAAACAAGAACTCTGGAGGATCACCACATGGCGGGTGAAGGCGTGACGGTCGGATTTATCGGTCTTGGGATCATGGGTGCGCCGATGGCGGGGCATCTGGTCGATGCCGGCCACAAGGTCGTGACGCATACGCATCGCTCGCCTGTGCCGGATGCGCTGAAGGCCAAGGGCGTCGAAGATCTCGCGTCTCATAAAGCGGTTGCCGAAGCCGCCGATGTGATCATCCTTATCGTGCCGGACACGCCTCAGGTGGAAGAGGTTCTGTTTGGCGTGGAGGGTGTTGCGGAGGGACTGAGCGACGGTAAACTCGTCATCGACATGAGTTCGATTTCGCCGATCGACACCAAGGCTTTTGCCGAAAAGATCGAGGCGAAGAATTGCGATTATGTCGATGCGCCAGTATCGGGCGGGCAGGTCGGCGCCGAAGCCGCATCGCTGACAATCATGGTGGGGGCCACGGAAAAAGGCTTTGAGCGGGCAAAGCCCTTCTTTGACCTTATGGGCAAGAATATCACTCATGTCGGTCCCATCGGGGCAGGCCAGACAACCAAGGTCGCCAACCAGATCATCGTTGCGCTCAATATCGAAGCGGTTGCGGAAGCATTGCTGTTTGCTTCTAAGGCCGGCGCAGACCCGGCCAAGGTGCGCCAAGCGCTGATGGGCGGGTTTGCTTCCTCGAAGATCCTCGAGCTGCATGCGGAGCGGATGATCAACCGGACGTTCGAGCCGGGTTTTCGGATCCGTCTGCATCAGAAGGATCTCAACTTGGCGCTCCAGAATGCCAAGGAAATGGGCATTTCTCTGCCGAATACGGCGACGGCGCAGGAACTCTTTAATGCGTGTGCATCGCATGGCGGGGCAGACGATGATCACTCCGGTCTTGTCAAGGCTCTGGAGCTGATGGCCAACCACAAGGTCGCCTGATGGAGAAGCGCGCGCTTTTGCGATCGCTGTTCGATGCAGCGGTCAAGGCGGCTGATCCGGCACACTGCCTGCCACCGCACCTCCCCGAGTTGCCTGATGCGCGCGTGGTGGTTGTCGGGGCGGGCAAGGCGGCAGGCGCGATGGCGCACGCCGTCGAGGCTGCATGGGCTGGCAAGCTGAAGGGGGAGCTTGGTGGCTTGGTCGTCACGCGCTACGGGCACGGTGTGCCGTGTGAGATGATCGAGGTGGTAGAAGCCGCCCATCCGGTGCCCGACGAAGCCGGTATTGAGGCAGCCCGGCGCATTCACGACATGGTCGTTGGGCTTGGCGCGCGAGATCTTGTCTTGTTTCTGGTGTCCGGTGGCGGGTCGGCACTGCTCACCATGCCGGGGCCCGGTATCTCGCTGGAGGACAAGCAGGCGCTCAACCGTGATCTTCTGAAATCAGGCGCCAACATCACCCAAATGAACGCTGTCCGAAAACATCTTTCGGCAATCAAGGGCGGGCGGCTGGCGTTGGCGGCCGCGCCAGCGCCGATCGTCACGCTCGCGATCTCGGACGTGCCGGGCGATGATCCGGCCGTGATCGCCTCGGGGCCGACGGTCGGTGACGCAACAACAGTGGCGGATGCGCGTGACGTATTGGAACAGTACGGAATCGAGCCGGCTCCATCGATCACCGCGTTCCTCGATAGTGACGAGGCGGAAACGCCGAAGCCTGGTGACGCGCGGCTCGCCCAGGCGACCTTCCGGATGATCGCAACCCCGATGGCATCGCTGGAGGCGGCAGCGGAGGCGGTTGCGCAGGCCGGATACGATGTCCGAATTCTTGGCGACGCGGTTGAAGGCGAGGCGCGTTCGGTTGCGGCCGGCCAAGCAGCCGTGGCACGCGGGATCGCGACGCGGTTGAAAGCTGGTGACCGGCCTGTCGCACTGATCTCAGGGGGCGAGACGACGGTGACGGTTTCAGGTAAAGGGCGCGGCGGACGGAATGCAGAGTACCTGCTTGCGCTGACGATTGCGCTCGACGGGCAGCCAGGGGTTTCAGCTGTGGCCTGTGACACCGATGGCATCGATGGCAGTGAGGACAATGCCGGCGCAATCATGATGCCGGATACGCTCAAAAGGGCGCGAGGGTTGAGGCTCGATCCACAAACGATGCTCGGTGACAACGACGGCTATACGTTTTTTGAAAAGCTCGATGATCTGATCGTGACAGGGCCGACGTTGACCAATGTCAATGACTTTCGCGCTATCTTGATCGATCCACCCGAAGCATAAAGGGTGTGGCTACTAATGGGCCGTATTGTAGCGGGCGGTGTTGAAACGGGCTTTATTGGAAAATGGCTCGTGTCGAAATATGAGATGGCTTGCTAAGGTGCGGCTCTTTAACTGGGCGACGGCGCAATGGCTGCGGCCTGGGAGCAGCCTGCCACAAAGACAGGGAATAATGCATGGCGCTTCTGATGCCGAAGCCGGAGCAGGACATCCTCGCGAACCGCGATCGTTTAATTGTGCGGCTCCGGGAGTTTTTGCCTGACGAGTGTGTTATCGAGGATGAGACGGCACGGCGTGCCTATGAGTGCGATGCGCTGACCATGTATCGTCAGTTGCCGCTCGTGGTTGTGCTGCCGGAAACGGTGGAGCAGGTGGCACGGGTGATGGCGCTCGCCAACGAGATGAATGTCAAGGTGGTGCCGCGCGGGTCGGGTACGTCGCTTTCCGGCGGGTCGTTGCCGCTGGGTGATGGCATCCTACTCGGTATGTCGAAATTCAGCCACGTCCTGGAAGTCGATTACGCAAATCGATGCGCGCGCGTGCAGCCGGGGGTGACAAACCTCGCGATCACCAAGGCGGTCGAGCATGCCGGGTTCTATTACGCGCCTGACCCGTCGAGCCAGATCGCATGTTCCATCGGCGGCAACGTCGGCGAGAACGCTGGTGGGGTGCATTGCCTCAAATATGGTCTGACCACGAACAACTTGCTTGGTCTCGAAGTTGTTTTGATGGATGGCGAAATTGTTCGGCTCGGCGGCAAACACCTCGACTCGGAGGCCTATGACCTGATGGGGCTGATGACCGGGTCTGAAGGCCTGCTTGGGATCGTCACCGAAGTGACCGTACGAATTCTCCAGAAGCCTCAGGTGGTGCGGGGTATGCTGTTCGGGTTTCCCACGCTTGATGATGGTGGCAATTGTGTCGCCGATATCATTGCCGCCGGGATCATTCCGGGTGGGCTCGAAATGATGGACAGGATGGCGATCATCGCGGCGGAGGATTTTCAGCCGTGCGGATATCCGCGTGATGCCGAGAGCCTGCTGGTGTGTGAACTCGATGGCACTCAAAGCGAGGTCGAGCATCTGATCGAGCGCGTTTCGGGGATCGCGGAGGCCAACAACGCCACCGTGATCAAGGTTGCTGCGACGGAGGAAGAGCGGCTGCAATTCTGGGCTGGCCGTAAGAACGCGTTTCCGGCGGTCGGTGCAATCGGCCCGGACTATCTGTGCATGGACGGGACCATCCCGCGCAAGAAGCTGTCGTTCGTGCTGGCGGAAATGAACAGGCTTGCGACCAAGCACGGCCTGCGCGTCGCCAATGTGTTCCATGCCGGTGATGGGAACCTGCACCCGCTTATCCTGTACGATGCCTCTATACCGGGCGACATGGAGAAGGCGGAGGCGTTCGGTGCTGATATTCTGCGCCTCTGTGTCGAAGTGGGTGGCGTGCTAACGGGGGAGCACGGGGTTGGCGTTAAAAAGCGTGACCTCATGGAAACGATGTTCTCCGAGACCGATCTCAAACAGCAGCAGCGCGTGAAATGCGCGTTCGATCCGAACCACAGGCTCAATCCTGGCAAGGTCTTCCCGACGCTGCATCGCTGCGCCGAACTGGGTCATATGCATGTCCACAAAGGCAAGGTCCCGTTCCCTGAGCTGCCGAGGTTTTGATTGTTCGTGGAAATGTTTGCGCCTGAAACGCCGGATGACATCGTCGATGTTGTGCATGCCGCGATCGCGAATGCCGAGCCCCTAGAGGTCGGCTGCAACTTCACGCGGCGGGGGCTTGGCCGTCCGGTTGAGGCTGCACGCCGGCTTTCGGTCAGGGGATTGCGCGGCGTCCACTTCTACGAGCCATCGGAGTTGGTTGTTTCGGTGCGGCCGGGCACGACCATGCGCGAGCTTGTCGATTTGCTCGACCAGAACGGTCAGGAACTCGCATTCGAGCCAATCGATCTTTCACGCCTCTATGGCGGCGAGCCGCTGGGGGGCACCGTTGGTGGCACAGTTGCGACGAACGGCTCGGGGCCGCGGCGGATCAAGGCCGGAGCTGTACGCGATCATATGCTGGGTTTCACCGCGGTCAGTGGACGGGGTGACATCTTCCAGTCCGGTGGGCGGGTGATGAAGAATGTAACCGGCTATGATTTGTCGAAACTGATGACGGGATCTTACGGTACGTTGGCCGTACTGGTGGATCTCACGCTCAAGGTTCTGCCGAAGGCCGAGATGGAGGAAACGCTGGTTCTTCACGGCTTGGATGATACGGCGGCGGTGGATGTCATGACGGCGGCGTCGGGCAGTCCGCACGAGGTGTCGAGCTTTGCGCATGTGCCGGCGGGCATAGCCGGGCGCTTGCCGGAACCTGCCAGCAGGTCCGACGGTGCGATAACAGCGCTTCGACTTGAGGGTCCTGAAGTTTCGGTCGTGAAACGGCGCGATGACCTCAAGGCGATGTTCGCCGATCGCGGCGCCGAATTCTCGAGCATCGATCGAGCGTCATCGCGAACCTTTTGGCAACTACTGCGAGACTGTGCGCCGCTTGCTGATCAATCGCGTGAAATCTGGCGGCTTTCCGTCGCGCCGACGGAAGGCCCCGCGGTCGTCGACGCGATTCGTTCCGCAGAGATTGGGGTCGAACATTATTACGACTGGGCGGGCGGTCTTGTCTGGATTGCTTCGGAGACGGCGGCAGACACGGCGGCACCGATTATACGGCGCGCCATTGCCGCCAACGGCGGCGGTCATGCGACGCTGATGCGGGCGGATCAAGAAACACGCTCGACTACGCCGGTTTTTCAGCCGCAGCCGGCGCCGCTGGCGGCGCTCACGAGCCGTATCAAAGAGAGTTTCGACCCAGAGCGCATCCTCAATCGCGGGCGTATGCGGGAGGATATGTAATGCAGACCAATTTCACACCGCAACAACTGCGCGATCCAGCCGTCGCCACGTCCGAGGCCATCCTTAGAAAGTGTGTCCATTGTGGATTTTGCACGGCGACCTGCCCGACGTACTTGTTGCTCGGCGATGAACTTGATAGCCCGCGGGGGCGCATCTACCTGATCAAGGACATGCTCGAGAATGAACGGCCGGCCGACGAGCGAACGGTCAAGCATATTGATCGGTGCCTCTCGTGCCTGTCCTGCATGACAACGTGCCCTTCCGGCGTGCATTACATGCATCTTGTCGATCATGCCCGTGAGCATATTCAGCAGACTTACAAACGGCCGCTGGCAGATCGTTGGTTGCGCTGGGTTTTGGCGCTGGTGTTGCCGCGGCCAAATCTATTCCGTCTGTCGCTCCTCGGGGCGCGTATTGCGAAGCCTTTTCGCCGGCTCATGCCGGGGCGTCTCAAAGGCCTGGTCGCGATGGCGCCGAGGCGACTTGATGGCCCGTCGTTCGTTGACCGAGCCGGCAATTATCCGCCGGCCGGGCGGCGGCGGATGCGAGTGGCATTGCTCAACGGATGCGCGCAGAAGGTGCTCGATCCCAAGATCAATGAGGCGACGGTGCGCGTCCTCAACCGGTTCGGTGTTGAGGTCGTCGTTGCCGCGGGCGGCGGGTGCTGTGGAGCGCTGACGCACCATATGGGGGATACGGAAGCCTCACACCGGTCGGCGGCGGCCAACGTTCGTGCCTGGATCAAGGAGCGTGACGCGGCGGGATTGGATTATATTGTCATCAATACATCCGGGTGCGGTACCACCGTGAAAGATTACGGTCATATGTTTCGCAACGATCGCGAGCTTGCAGACGACGCTGCCGCCGTCTCTGCGATGACGCTCGATGTATCCGAGTTATTGGCCAAACTGGAGCCTGCAGCGACTATCGAGCCGCCGCCGGTGCGGGTGGCCTATCATTCGGCCTGTTCGATGCAGCATGGCCAGAAGATCACCGATCTGCCGGCGGCGTTGCTTAAAGGGCTCGGTTTCAACGTCAACAGTGTTCCGGAAAGCCATATCTGCTGCGGCTCGGCGGGGACGTACAATCTATTGCAACCGGAACTCGCCGGCCAATTGCAGGCGCGGAAAGTTGCCAATATCGAAAGCGTTACTCCTGACGTGATTGCGGCCGGCAACATTGGCTGCATGATCCAGATTGGTGCGGCGACCGACATCCCTGTCTTGCACACTATCGAGCTTGTTGATTGGGCGACAGGGGGGGAGGTGCCGGTCACGCTGGCGGATCGATTGGCGCGGGTTGGTCAGAAGCGGTCGCCTGAGGATTTCATCGCCGGTGCCGCTGCTTGAGCGTGCACGCTTCTACAGTCCGGCCCGGACAAGATCGAGGGCATGCCTAATCGTTTCAGTCCGCACGCCGCTTCGTCCGATATCGCCGAGGCGCAGTTCTTGGTGACGGGTTGGCGCGTTCGTGGCGGCGACTGCTACATGCACCAGTCCGACGGGTTTGGCGGGCGTGCCGCCACCCGGCCCGGCGACGCCGGTGACGGCGACCGTGAGGCCGGCTTGGGAGTTCGCGAGGGCACCTTCGGCCATGGCGCGGGCGACTTCCTCGCTCACTGCGCCATGTCGTGCGATCAGGTCCGAGGGTACGCCGAGCATCTGGTGTTTCGCGTCATTCGAATAGGTCACGAAGCCGCGTTCGACGACATCGGACGATCCTGCGATCTCGGTCAATAGGCCGGCAATCAGGCCGCCGGTACAACTTTCAGCCGTTGTAATCATGAGGCCGCGGCTACGCAGAGCTGCGAGGAGGGCTTCAGCCTGTTGACGTAGTGAGTCCTCGAACATTGTTGACCTCTCTGCCTTGACGGGCACGACAAAAAACCCGCCATCGGTGATGACGGGGTTTTCATCTATAGACGACGATAAGGAGCGAGGCTACTCGGCCGCGAGACGTTCGGCGCCGTGTAGCAGTTGATCGAGGGTCGTGCGGCAGTCCGCACCCATCAACATCGAGGCGCGCGACTGTGCCTCTTTCCAAACCGGGTAGGCCTCTTTGATCATAGCCTGGCCCTTCGGTGTCAAATGAAGTCCGCGGCCGCGGCGGCCGGCAGGGGGCTCCATGTCGATCAGGTCCAGCGTAAGGAGGCGTTTGAGATTACGCGAGAGCGTTGATTTCTCGATATCGAGCGTGTAGCCGATCTCAACGGCCGTAATGCCGTCTTGTTGGCCCAGCTGGGTCAGCAGCGTAAACTGACTGGCGGTGATGCCAAGCGGGCGCATGGCATCGTCGTAGACACGGGTAACGATACGGCTCAGTTGGCGGACACGAGATGCCAGACACGCATCGCTCGTTTGTTCCGCGATTTCAGCTATATCGGGACTCGTCGATACGGGTGTCGGTGTCATCACGTTCATGGATAGAACTCCGTCGGCCGGCATGCGCACAACGCGCGTTTGTTGGTTGCCGTGATTCTCTGTGTCAGGCCAAGGGGGTATGTGATGACGAGATGGTGAGCGTGGCGCGTTAACATCAGCTCAGATACCCGCGCAACGATATGATGGGAGGACGGATATGGCGGCGAGAATTGCAGCGATCAATACGCACATTCTGGAGGCTCAAATCGATGAGCCGTTCTGGTGGTCATTCAATCAGTCGAGCGCGCGTGGCTCGTGTCTGGTGGAGATCGTCGCTGAGGATGGCGGTGTTGGTTGGGGCGAATGCTTTGGGCCGGCGAGGCTCAATGCCGCGATCATCGAGGCGTTCAAGCCGTACCTGATCGGCGCAGATTTCCGGGCTGGCGAACTGCTCTGGCAGACGCTTTATAACCAGTTCCGCGATCAGGGGCAGAAGGGGCTGACGGTCACGGCGCTTAGTGGTGTCGATATCGCGCTATGGGATTTGCGCGGCAAATACTTCGAGGCGCCGGTTCACGTGCTGATGGGGGGGCCGTTGCGGCGTGAGGTCAAAGCTTATGCGACCGGCACTTACCGTTGGGGCGATGGCGATCCGCTCGACTACATCGTGCGTGAGGTCGAAGGTTATGCTGCGGAGGGTTTTGGCGCGGTCAAACTCAAGATCGGATTTGGCGTGAAGGAGGATCTCGCGCTGATCGCGGCTTGCCGGGAGGCGCTTGGGCCGGACGTCGGACTGATGCTCGATGCGAACCACGGCTTTGATGCGGTCGAGGCCGTCGAGCTTGGCCGGGCCGCGGCGAGGTTTGATATCGGGTGGTTCGAGGAGCCTTTCGTTCCGGATGATCTGGGCAGCTATGAAGAGGTGCGCCGCGGCCAGCCTATCCCGGTCGCGGGGGGCGAATGTGAGTTCACCCGCTGGGGTTTTCGGGAGGTGTTTCAGCGCCGCGCCATCGATATTATTCAGCCGGATACGTGTGCGGCGGGCGGCCTTTCCGAGTGCAAGAAGATTGCCGACATGGCGACGGCGTTCGGCGTTCGATACGTGCCGCATGTCTGGGGTTGCGGTGTCGGTCTGGCCGCGGCGCTGCAGCTACTTGCGGTGCTGCCGCATACACCGCCGCGGCGGACGCCGCTCGAACCGATGCTCGAGTTCGACCGTTCCGAGCATCCGTTCCGTCAAAGCATCATGACGGTGCCCATCGAACATGACCGCGGTGTCGTGGAGGTGCCGGAAGGGCCCGGCCTCGGGATCGAAATGGACCGTGAGGTGCTCGCAAAATTCCGCTTGTCGTGATCGGACGCGATCGCATGCGCGACGGCGGGATTGACTGGGCGTTCTTATGGATAAGTCGGCGGAACTTTGATCGTGGCGCTGGCCATGGCTGCGATGCCTTCGCCGCGCCCCGGAAAGCCAAGCTTCTCTGTGGTAGTCGCCTTGACGCTGATACGGGGCAGGCTCAACTGCAGGATGCCCGCCAGGCGGGTGCGCATCTCGTCGCGGTGGAGGCCAATCTTCGGGGTCTCGCAAATGATCGTGATGTCGAGGTTGATGATGACGCCACCGGCCTCGATCACGCGATCACGCGCATGGGTGAGGAAGATCGAGGAGGCGGCGCCTTTCCACTGGTCGTCGCTCGGCGGAAAGTGATGGCCGATATCGCCGTCGCCGAGCGCGCCGTAAAGGGCGTCGGTGAGGGCATGCATGGCCACGTCTGCATCCGAATGGCCGGACAGAGCGGCGTCATGGGGAATATGTACGCCGCAAAGCCAGACATGGTCGCCGGGGACGAGGCGGTGGACGTCGAAGCCGCTACCTGTGCGGGTCTCGTAGTGCATCATGGTCTCCAGTGCGTTCTCGCAAGAGGCGATTTCCCGACTGGCGCGCGTGATATCGGCCGGCGTTGTAATCTTGAAGTTCGTGGCGCTCGTCTCGATCAGCGCTACGTTCAGGCCGGCCGCCTCAGCGATTGAAGCGTCGTCTGTGAACTCGGTGCCGGTGCTGGCGGCCG
>CAZWCL010000019.1:0-16318 GCA_964632265.1 uncultured Hyphomicrobiaceae bacterium
CCCGGCGGTGCAGGCATTTCTGGGTCGCGAGCTTACGGAGTAGTCCGGGCGGCGACTTGCCTGCGATTTGCCTGAGATTTGCGGCGTGAGGCTTAATCGTCCGCTGCTTTGCTCTCAGGTGATACGGGGAACGCACCGGATGCGTCGGGTTCGAGGCGGCGGACGCGTATGGCTTCAATGCGATTGCGGCTGCGGCGCAGGATCTCGAAACGGTACCCGTGAAACGTGAAGGTCTGGCCGGGTTCCGGGATCGATTGTGCCTCGTGGATGACAAGGCCCGCGATCGTGACGGCTTCCTCATCGGGCAACTGCCAGTCCATCTCGCGGTTGATGTCACGGATCGCGACGCCACCGTCGACGTTTATGGCACCGTCGGGCTGGTGGCGGATGACTTCACCGCCGATGTCGTGTTCGTCGACGATTTCGCCAACGATTTCTTCGAGGATGTCTTCAAGGGTGATGAGACCCTGAACTTCACCGTATTCATCGACAACAAGAGCAAGTTGCTTCTTGCCTTGCAGGAAGGCGCCAAGTTGGGCGCGGACGCTTGTGGTGTCGGGGACGAACCACGGCTCACCTGTCAGAGCATTGATGTCGAGATCATCGACCTTCCAACCATTGCGGCCAAGTTCTGCCAGAACATCCTTTGCGTGAAGCACGCCAACAATGTTGTCGGGTTCGTCGCGCCAGACAGGAAAACGGGTGTGAGGCGAACGCAGGATATCCGCAACGATCCGGGCGGGTGTGTCGGCTTCGTTGATCGTGTCCATCTCAGTGCGATGTTGCATGAGGTCGTCGATTTCGAGGTCGCGCAGATCGAGGATGCCGCCCAGGCGCTGTGCATCACTGCGGTCGACGACGCCTTCGCGGCTCGATAGTTCGATCGTGCCGCGCAGCTCGTGATGGCCGAGAATGTTGGCGTCATCGTCCGTGCGGCTGGGAGTGAGCTTCATGATGCGCTCGACGATCCACTCTATGATGCGTGTCATGGGGCGCAGAATGGTGATCAGCACGCTCATGATGGGGGCAACCGTCAGCGCGAAACGGTCCGAGTAGGCAATCGCGTAAGTCTTCGGTAGTACCTCGCAGAAAATGACGATGAAGATCGTGAGGACGATCGTGGCGTAGGCAACGCCTGCCTCGCCAAAGAGACGGATCATCATGCTGGTCATCAATGCCGACGCCAGGATGTTGACGAGATTGTTGCCGAGGAGGACCGTCCCGATTATCCGCTCCGGACGCTCAAGGAGGCGGCCCACCGTTTCGGCACCGGTATCACCCTCACGCGCAAGTCCGTGCATGCGGGCGCGCGATACGGCGGTCAGGGCGGTCTCCGAGCCTGAGAAGAAGGCCGAAATGACGAGCAGCATGGTAACGGCTGCAAGTATTAGCGTGAGTTCGGTGTCCATCTGGTCCTATCCGGAACGTCGGTAATTGAATGTCCGCGCACTACCGGTGCGAGTTTGCACGGGAGATGCGTGCGGATCGACCGATTTGGGAACTATAGCTTCACGTGAGGCGAAATACTCATTCATGCAATGGCTTGCCAGCGGTGGCCCGGCGACGACAGCCAAGGCCGGCGCGTCTTGCTGGTTTCCAGACCGGGCACCGTGCGTGCCTGGGAGACGCCACCGCGGGCCGGCATCAGCCGGCAACCGGCTCTCCGGGAGCGTGCGCGTGAATGGCCAGGGCATGCAATCCTGCCGCAAGTTCATCCGCCAAAGCGTCGTTGATCATGCGGTGACGGTTGACGCGCGATAGCCCTTCGAAACGCGGTGAGACGGCGATGATGCGAAAATGGCTCTCGCCGGTACCGGGTGAGGAGCGGTGGCCGGCATGCAATTCGCTTTCGTTGATGACATCCAGGCGGGTCGGCTCCAGTGCGACGATCAGTTTCGCGCGGATCTGCTGCTCAAGAGACAACGCAATTTCCTTTTTGACGGTCTTCGGTTTGGCTTGACATTCTTATCTTTCAAGGGGCGCCGTGCGTTTCGTGCAACGCGGCGATGCAACGCGCGAAAAAGTCCCGCTACACCCCGCCGCCGCGTCTTGTCTATTGCAGCGCACATCGCCATAGTACGCCGGCTATGACGTCTGATTCAAAATATTTCGACATGATCCGCATCAAGCGGCAAGGTCGCGGCAAGCAGCAACAGCAGCCCGAGCAGAAAAGCCTGCCCGCCTGCCAATGGCAGGGCTGCGACAAGCCCGGCCGCCACAAGGCACCCAAAGGGCGCGGCAAAGACGGCGAGTTCCTGCACTTTTGTGCGACGCACATCAAACATTATAACGCGTCGTACAATTTCTTCGAAGGGATGTCCGACGCCGATATCGCGGAATTTCAACGAAGCGCGGCTTATGGTCACCGGCCAACGTGGCAAATGGGGCAGAACGCGTCGGCAACCGAGAACACCGATGAGGCCCCTAGCAACGAAAAAAGCACCAGCTCGCGAAACTTCCAGGCCTGGCGCGCACGGCAGGCGGCTGCGGAAAAACGTCGGCCACAGCGGCGTCTAAAGCCGATGGAGAAGCGTTCGTTCGTGGCGCTTGAGCTTAAAGAGTCGGCTACGAAGGAAGACATCAAGGCGCAGTACAAGTTGCTGGTGAAGCGTCACCATCCAGATGCGAATGGTGGGGACCGCGGGTCTGAGGAGAAGTTGCGCGAGATTATCCAGGCGTATAACTATCTAAAGCAGGTCGGGCTTGTTTGAGACGCGTTGCGGCGCGTGACAGTCCGAGCCTGCTGCGCTGATTCATGCGGCTTACCGCCTTTCGTGCCGGTTCCCGGCTTCCAAACCAATAAACTGCTTCCCGGATACAAATATATGCCTGCTCAAGCACAAGCCGGTGTTCCAGGCTTGCCTGACAAGACCATCTCAGTTCGAGAAAACTTCGGTATCGATAGCGATTTCGAGGCACTAGCCTATGCCGAACGCAACGAACATGTCCCGGAGATCGACGAGGACTATCTCTTCAACAGGGAAGTTACGCTCGCCATTCTCGCAGGCTTCAAGTTCAACCGCCGCGTGATGATCCAGGGTTATCATGGGACGGGTAAATCGACTCACATCGAGCAGGTCGCGGCGCGGCTCAACTGGCCGTGTGTGCGCGTCAACCTCGACAGCCACGTGAGCCGGATTGACCTTATCGGCAAGGACGCCATTGTCCTGAAGGACGGCAAGCAGGTCACCGAGTTCCGCGAAGGCATTCTGCCGTGGGCTTTGCAAAACAACGTCGCCATCGTGTTCGACGAATACGACGCGGGGCGGCCGGATGTGATGTTCGTGATCCAGCGCGTGCTCGAGGTCTCGGGCAAGCTGACGTTGCTCGACCAGAGCCAGGTCATTCATCCGCACCCGGCGTTCCGTCTTTTTGCGACGACGAACACGATCGGACTCGGCGACACGTCGGGACTCTATCACGGCACGCAGCAGATCAACCAAGGTCAGATGGACCGCTGGTCGATCGTTTGTACGCTCAACTACCTGCCGCATGACAACGAGGTCGATATCGTCACGTCCAAAGTGAAAAAGTTCGCAAAGGACGACAAAGGCAAGCAAACGGTCGCCAATATGGTGAGGGTTGCCGACCTGACGCGGAACGCTTTCATCAATGGTGACCTGTCGACGGTGATGAGCCCGCGTACAGTGATCACATGGGCAGAGAATGCCGATATCTTCTCGGACGTCGGCTTTGCCTTCCGTTTGACCTTCCTCAACAAGTGTGACGAACTCGAACGGCCATTGGTCGCGGAGTTTTATCAGCGATGCTTTGGTGAGGAACTGCCGGAAAGCGCTGCGAACATCGCGCTCAGTTAGAGGTTTTCAATGTCGTCAAGCGGTAGCAACCGTAAAGAATCGCCAGCCGAACCCTTCAAGCGTGCTTTGGCCTCGACGGTTCGCGCAATCGCAGGCGACAGCGAAATCGAAGTTGCCTATTCAGCGGGGAAGCCAGCGCTGTCAGGCAAGGCGGTCCAGTTGCCGGAGCCATCGCGTGTTCCGACGCCGCGGGAAGTTGCGGTTGCGCGCGGCTGGGCGGACAGCTTGGCGCTGACGGCTGCCTGTCACGATACAAAGGTCCACCGCCGTCTTGCGCCGAACGCCGGGCCGGCACGCGAAGTGTTCGAGGCGATGGAGCAGGCACGGGTCGAGTCACTCGGGTGCAACCGCATGCCCGGCATGGCGGACAACATCTCAGCGAAAATCGAGGATCACTACAGCCACGGCCGATTCATGGACGTGACCGCGCACGAGGAGGCGCCGCTCGAAGAGGCGTTGTCGCTGATTGTGCGTGAGAAGCTGACGGGTGAGGCGCCGCCCGACACGGCGAAAGCGCTGGTTGATGTTTGGAAACCGATCATCGAAGAGCGCGCCGGTGATAGCTTCGATCGGATGAATGAATGGGCGGATGACCAGGCACGCTTCGGCCGGGTTGCGCAGGATTTGCTGCGGCTGCTTGAGCTGACGGAAGAGATGAGCGAGGGGGAGCCGGAAGACGAGCAGCAGGACGGCGAGGAAACGGAGGATTCCGGGGAGCAGAACCAGGAACCCGGCGACGACCAAAGCGAGGGTCAGGAGCGCGCCACGGAAGAGCAGATGGCGCAGGGCGAAGAAGGTGAGTATGAAGAAGTCACCGACAGCGCCGACTCAGATGATTTCGAGATGGAGGCCGATGGCGAAGATCCGGCTGACAGCGATGAGCCGTGGCGTCCCAATCAGTCCGTGCTCGATAATCCCGAAGCGTTTGGCTATTCCGTTTACAACAGTTCGTTCGATGAGGTGATTGCGGCGGAGGAATTGTCGACGCCGGAAGAACTCGAGCGGTTGCGTACGTTCCTTGACAAAGAACTGCGGTCCCTTTCGAGCGTGGTTGCGCGACTTGCCAACAGGCTTCAGCGCCGGTTGCTTGCGCAGCAGAACCGGGCGTGGGATTTCGATATTGAGGAGGGGATACTGGATGCTGCGCGCCTGCCGCGTATCATCACGGATCCCATGTATCCGCTTTCGTTCAAGCGCGAGCGTGACACGGATTTCCGCGATACGGTCGTAACGCTGGTGCTCGATAATTCGGGAAGCATGCGCGGACGGCCGATAATGGTTGCCGCGTGCTGTGCCGATATTCTGGCGCGGACGCTTGAGCGGTGCGGGGTCAAGGTCGAGATCCTCGGCTTCACGACGCGAGCCTGGAAGGGCGGTCAATCGCGCGAGGCGTGGCTAGCGGCGGGCAAACCGGGCGCACCGGGGCGTCTGAATGATTTGCGGCATATCATTTACAAGTCAGCGGATGCGCCTTGGCGCCGGGCAAAACGGAATCTCGCGCTGATGATGCGTGAAGGTCTGCTCAAGGAAAATATCGACGGGGAAGCACTGGCGTGGGCGCATCAGCGTTTGTTGGGACGGTCTGAACAGCGGCGCATTCTGATGATGATCTCGGATGGTGCGCCGGTGGATGATTCGACCCTGTCTGTGAATTCCGGCTCGTACCTCGAATTGCACCTCCGGCAGGTCATTCAAGAGATTGAGAGCCGTTCTCCCGTCGAACTGATCGCCATCGGTATCGGGCATGATGTGACACGCTATTACCAGCGGGCGGTTACGATCACCGATCCAAGTGAGCTCGCCGGCGCCATGACGGATCAACTGGTCGACATGTTCGAGGAAAAAGACGGGCCGTCTGCGAGGCCGGGCCGGCGGGGCGCGGCGGCTTAGGACTGTTCCGGCGGCAGCATGGGCTGCTGGTGCGATAGTGTCCTCGGTCGTCCTGTTTTCGCCGCCTTGTTGGTCGAGATGAAGCGAGCGTGGGCCGGGCACTGCTCGGCACGGGCTTGTTCACGCGGCGCAATTGCGTGCCAGCGTAACCGGAGATCCAGAGCTTGATCGCTTCTCGACCGACGACGCTTCGATGGTTGCTCGCGCCTGCTTGTTTTCTTTGCGTGGCGGGCGCAGTGTACGTGGGAGGCGGCAATGCGGCGAGCAAGCCCAATCCGAGCGAACTCGACGTACACGACATCAGGGTCGTCGCGCGGTCTTTCAGGCATTTCAATAAATCGGGCGAGGAAGGCAGCTCGACGGGCAAGCTGAGCTTTCGCGGCGGTCTTGTTCTCAGCTCAAAGGATCCCGCTTTCGGTGGGTTTTCGGGCCTTGAAATATCTCCGGACGGAGAACGAATTCTGGCGGTTTCCGATGCCGGGATATGGCTTTCGGCTGAACTCGTTTATCGCAACAAGCGTCCGGCAGGGTTAACAAAGGCGACGGTTGGCCCGCTTCTGGCACTTGGCGGTAAACGCCTCAGGAGGGGGCGGGACCGGGATGCCGAAGCATTGCGGCTCATCAACGGGGATCTCAAGGACGGCACCGTTCTCGCGGCGTTCGAACGCAATGATAGGATCGGATTTTTCCAACTGAAGAAAGGGCGGATGCGGGCGCCGGCGCGCTATCTCAGGCCGCCGAGGAATCTCCGGCGGAACAAGGGGATCGAAGCGGTTGCCGTCATCCGTAAAGGGCGGCTGAAGGGCCGTGTTCTGGCGTTTGCCGAGCGCACCCTCAATGATGATGGACATCATCGCGGCTGGCTTTGGATCGGCAAAAAGGCGAAGCCGATTGCGCTGACCAATGTCAATGGTTTCGATATTACCGACGCGGTCGGTGCCTACGATGGTGGGCTCTATATATTAGAGCGTCGTTTCCGGTGGGCCGAGGGCGTTAAATTGCGTATTCGCCGTATTGCATCGAAAGCGATCAAGCCTGGCGCGGTGCTGGATGGCGAGGTTTTGCTAACGGCTGACCTTGGACAGGAGATCGATAATATGGAGGGGCTGGCTGTGCATCGCGACCAGCGCGGCCGAACCATTCTGACGCTGATATCAGACAATAACTTCAACAATTTTCTGCAACGGACGCTGTTGCTTCAGTTCGTCGAGCAGAAAGTACCACCGGCGTGACAGCGCTCACGTAAATGACAAAGCGCTGGCGCGGACCGCCTCGCGGGGTCTTGGGCGATCGGTCTTCGGTGTTGGGACGACGGGGAGGCTGATCTGGCGGCAGGCCCGGTCGTTATGATGCTTCGGCAGGTGCGGCAGCTTGGGCGGCGGCGGCCTTATCCGCTGCAGCCTTCTCGATATCGCGCTTGATCTTCTGGACCCGCGGAGAGAGCGCTGTGCTCCTAGCTTTTTTCAGGAAAGCGTCCAGTCCGCCGCGATGTTCGACTGACTTCAGGGCGTGCGCGCTTACTTTCAGTCGGAACGACCGGTCGAGCGTTTCACTCATGAGGGTGACGTTGCACAGGTTCGGCCGAAAGACGCGCTTGGTCTTGTTTTCAGCGTGGCTGCGAAGTTGGCCGGACATCGGCAGTTTGCCGGTGAGTTCGCATTGTCTCGTCATCGATCGCTCCTTGCGGCGCGGTCATCGGCGCGCCGGCCTTAATCAATAGTGTTGTGCTGATATTTTGGGGAAAACAGCAACTTTTGCCGCGCAACCCTGGGTGCGCGCGCGAAGACACGTCTATACGGTCAGGAGGGCGTGTGCGTCAAGTATTGCGATTGGCTGGTGGCAACCTTTTCCGGTCATCGAGGACACCATAAAGCAGACACTTTGTTATTCGAGTTCAATTCGCAGTGCAGGCTAACCGAACATAGATCCGGTCCGGCAGGGTTCGTAGTTCTTTCTTGACTTATCGAGAGGTTGGAAAATGCCCGCTGTACGGGGTCGCTCGACGCTTGCGGCAGGCCGCCGCCCGGCCATGATTGTGTGCTTGTGCGTCGTGGCAGTCGCCTTGATGCCGGGGCGTCAGGTCGCAGCAGCCGAAGCGTTAGCCGCCCGGGTCGCCGCAGATTATTCGATTGCGTATGCCGGAATAGATATCGGCAATTTTCAGTTTCGGTCGAAAATCGAGGGTTCGTCCTACGAGTTGCGGAGCCGGTCGCGGGTGAAACTGCTGTTTGGTGTCTTTAAGTGGGGCAGTGGTTCGCTGACGGAGGGTGAGATAGGCGCCGAGGCGGCGCCGAAGTCGTTTTCGTTCGACTATCAGATCAAGGAAAAGCGCAAGAGCAACCGGGTGCGTTTCAGGGGCGGCCACGCGGTCGCAGTCGAGAATGAGCCGCGCGTGCGGTACACGAACGAACACGTGCCGCTGCAACCGAAGCATCTCAAGGGTGTCGTCGATCCGATGACGGCGATTATGGAATTGACGCGGGGCGGTCAGCGCAATCCGTGCCGGCGAAGCGCCGAGATATTCGATGGCAAACGTCGTTTTCGCCTGGAATTGTCGCCCAAAGGGCGCCAGGTGATCAACGAAACCAAGAGCGGCCAGCCGAGGTTCGGATATGTTTGCCGCATTTCTTACACGCCCATCGCGGGACACAAGAAGAGCAAGCAGGTTGCTCGCCTAGCACGCAGCAGGGATCTGGAGATCGTTCTGCGTCCGGTACCTTCTGCCAATATCGTCGTGCCGTACAAGATCCTGGTGCCGACCGGTTTTGGGACCGTATCAATCACCGCAGACAGCGTTGCCATTATCAACTCGCGCAATCAGAAAATCGCGATGCGCTACTGAATTGGCGGCGGCTCAACGGCAGGCTTTGTGCTGACATTTGCCTTCGAGGATGCATTTATGCCTGATTGGCGGGGATTTTTCAGGGTGACTTAAAGAGCCGGGCACTTGATCTTGAGCCCCGTGTCTGCGATGGCAAACCAAGTACAGTCCTTTTCAGGCCGGAGTTGCAGCATGGCCAGCGATTACGCCGCTCAGAACCGCAACGTTGCTATCCGCAACGTAACAGCAGTGCTCGGGCCAACGAACACTGGTAAAACGCATCTTGCGATTGAGCGAATGCTCGGACACGACACGGGCATGATCGGCCTTCCATTGCGGTTGCTCGCACGGGAGGTCTATGACCGCATCGTGCCACGTGTCGGCGCGGACAAGGTTGCCTTGATCACAGGCGAAGAGAAGATCAAGCCCGATACGGCGCAGTATTGGGTGTGCACTGTCGAGGCGATGCCGCAGGACGTGACAGTCGATTTTCTCGCGATCGATGAAATTCAACTGGCTGGCGACCTTGAGCGGGGGCACGTCTTCACGGATCGGCTGCTGCATGCGCGCGGTGAAATGGAAACGCTGGTGCTTGGCGCTTCGACCATGCGGCCGGCGATCAGCGATCTCATTCCCGGCGCCAACTTCATCACGCGGCCGCGGCTGTCGCGGCTGAGTTATGCGGGCCAGAAGAAGATTACCCGACTGCCGCCGCGATCCGCCATCGTCGCGTTCTCTGCAGCGGAAGTCTATGCGATTGCGGAGTTGATACGCCGGCAACGGGGCGGTGCCGCCGTGGTGCTCGGCGCGCTGTCGCCACGGACACGAAATGCCCAGGTTGCGCTCTATCAGTCAGGCGATGTGGACTACATGGTCGCGACGGACGCCATCGGAATGGGACTGAACCTCGATGTTGATCATGTCTCGTTCTCCAGCCTGCGTAAATTCGACGGCCAGAAGTTCCGCAATCTGACGGCGGCGGAACTTGGCCAGATTGCAGGGCGCGCCGGACGGCACATGAACGACGGCACGTTCGGTGTGACCGGCGATGCGGAGCCGCTAGAGCAGGAGCTTGTCGAGCGGCTCGAGGAACATGAGTTCGATCCGATCAAGACGCTACAGTGGCGGGCGCGTGAACTCGATTTTTCGAGCGTGGATGCCTTGCGGGACAGCCTGCGGGTGCTTCCCGGCCAGCGCGGCCTGGCAGGCGAGCACCGGCTGACGCGAGTGCGGTCTGGTGAGGATCTCGATGCGCTCGAGACGGCGACACGGGATGCGGACGTTGTCCGGCTGGCTAACGGTGCAGATCGCGTCGAAGTGTTATGGGAGGCGTGCCAGATTCCCGACTACCGGAAGATATCCCTGCAAGCACATGCCGAGTTGGTCGGCCGCGTGTTCAAGGATGTCGCCGAGCACGGCCATGTCGATGAGGACTGGTTCGCGCGCCAAGTGGCGTTTTCGGACCGGACCGATGGCGATATCGATACGTTGTCGAACCGGCTGGCACATATCCGCACGTGGACCTTCGTTGCGAACCGGCAAGACTGGCTGAAGGACCCCGGCCATTGGCAGGGCCGGACTCGGGAGATCGAGGATAATCTCTCGGATGCGCTGCATGCGTGTCTGACGCAGCGGTTTGTCGATGCGCGGGCAAGTGCCCTGATGCGCGGCATGAAGGATAATCAGGAGTTGCCGGCAAAGATCGGTGAGGACGGCTCGATCCATGTGGCGAGCCACTACGTCGGGAGCGTTAAGGGGTTTCGCTATATCCCTGACGCCGAAGCCGACGGGCTTCAGGGCAAAACCACGCGCAACGCCGCGGGGCAGGTGCTGGCACGCGAGATGTCAATGCGCGCACGACGTGTCGTTGCCGCCAAGAACGATGCGTTCACGCTGGCGCGGGACGGTGCCATCAACTGGCGCGGCGACCAGATTGCAAAGCTTGATGCAAGCGATGATCCGCTTAAGCCGACTGTCAGCCTGCTGGCGGATGACAGTCTGCAAGGCGCGGACCGCGAGCGCGTTCTGCAGCGTATCCAGAGATGGGTCACTGATACGATTGCCGAGCGCCTCAAGCCGCTCGTCGACATAGCAAAGGCTGAAGATATCGACGGCCTCGCCCGCGGTATCGCGTTTCAATTGACCGAAAGCTGCGGCGTCCTCAAGCGGGAAAGCGTGGCCAATGACCTAAAGGCACTCGACCAGCCGGCCCGGGCGCAACTGCGCCGCTACGGGGTTCGGTTCGGGGCCTTCAACATCTTTTTTCCGGTATTGTTGAAGCCGGCGGCAGCCGACATTTTGCTAACGCTCTGGTCACTTCGGTATAGTGCGGATAATGGTCTCGACCCGGCATCACCGCCTGAGGCGCCACGTGCTGGTCTGACATCAGCGCCGGCCGACCCGGCTATTCCCGAGGCGTTCTACAGAGCTTATGGATTCCACGTTTGCGGGCCGCGGGTGGTGCGTATCGATATGCTGGAGCGGCTGGCCGATCTTATTCGGCCGTTGCTCGGTTGGCGGCCCAAGAACGCCGGTGATACGCCGCCAAACGGTGCGACGGGGGATGGAGCGTTCACGGTCATACCGGAGATGATGTCGATCCTCGGCTGTTCGCCCGGAGAGCTTGGTCATGTTCTGCGGGCGCTCGGGTTCCGCTCTGAAGACCGGCAGGTGGCACCGGCGCGTGAAACGGCACCGGTAAACGCCGGTTCGGGCAATGGCGAGGCTTCCGGAGTAAGCGTGGCGGCCGACGCCTCGCCGGACAGGGCTGAGACGCCGGCCGATGCCGATGTCGCGGCAGTCGTGCCCCAGGAGATGACTGCGGAAGCGCCATCCACGGTCAGTCTTGACGCCGAGAGCGATGCGGTTAGCGGGCTGCCCGCGTCGGCGACAGAGGACCATGCGGGCGGTGAAGTCGCCGTGGAGGCCGGGGCTGAAGACGTGGCCGGTGTCACGGCGGACGTTGATGAGAACGGCTTGACAGCGGGCGCGACGCCGGCACCGCCGGTTTTGGTTGCTGAAAAAGACGGTGAACCGGTTGCTGCTGGAACTGATGTCGAGGCAAGCGCGCCAGCGCCGGCTGATGCTGAGGACGCGCCGGTGGCGGCCGAGCTACTGACCATAGAAATTTGGCGGCCCAAGAGACGTCATGAGGGCGGTCGGCACCGGCGCGAACGGCAGCGGGGTGCCCGTGACGGGGCGCGCAAAGTCGACCAGACGCAGGGCGAGGGCGGCGATGCGGCTTCGACGCAGGCCGGCGACCGTGCCAAAGGAGACGGGCGCGGTCAAAAGGGAGTCGGGCGCAGTGGTGCCAAGGGGGGCGCACAGCGGTTCGACAAGTCCAAGGGACGGCGTAATCCACAGCGGCGTGGGCTGACGGTTCACACGTCGTCGCCGAAGGCATCGTCACCGCGCGAAAGGGCCGCTGATCCCGATTCGCCTTTCGCGGCGCTTAGTGCGCTTAAAGAGAGCCTCAACAAGACGCCATCAGAGAAGTCCGACAGTTAGAGGTGGCAGCCTACGCCAGGTCAGGAGTTGGGAACCATTTCCGATGACCCAGGGTCCGAAAGGTAAAGCGACCAGCCAGGAAGCAGTAGCTGGTCAACGGCTCGACAGGTGGCTGTGGTTTGCGCGGGTTGCGAAAACACGCACGCTGTCGGCTGGTTTGGTGTGCAATGGCCGTGTCCGGGTTAACCGCGAGCGTGTGACGAAGCCGGCGCATACCATACGGGTGGGCGACGTGGTTACCGTATCGGTGACGCGGGGAGTGCGCGTTCTCAAGGTGGCGAGTATCGGGCAGCGCCGGGGGCCAGCGTGCGAAGCGGCAGAACTTTTTGAAGAAATCGTCGGATTGCCAGGTGGTCAATATACGCCGGCTGCCACGCCGGGGGCGGGGAAGAAGAGGGATGGAGCCGATCAAGGGCATCCCGACATATCGCAACAGGCCGGACCGGTGACGCTACCCGGTGCAGGGCGACCTACGAAAAAGGACCGCCGCCTGATCGATCGTTTACGCGAACGGGGCTGACCGTGTCGTGCGGCTGATGAAGGCGGATACGTGTTTAGACACGAGTTGCGATTTTGGCCTGATTGCGACAACCTGCCAGCGTGCAAGCAGAGCGTGATATTCGTAAATCTTGAAGACTAGCGCCGCCAGTCAACGTGGCGCCTATGAAAGGAAGCCGGTCGACGCTATGACGTTCATCGTCAACGAGAACTGCATCAAGTGCAAATTTACAGACTGCGTCGAAGTCTGCCCCGTGGATTGCTTCTACGAGGGTGACAACATGCTGGTCATTCATCCGGACGAATGCATCGATTGTGGTGTGTGCGAACCTGAGTGTCCTGTCGATGCAATCCAACCGGATACCGAGCCGGGGATCGAGAAGTGGCTTGAACTCAACAGGGAGTTCGCCGACAAATGGCCGAATATTACCGCGAAGAAGGAGCAGCCGGAGGAGGCTGACAAATATCGCGACGAAAAAGGTAAATACGAGAAATATTTCTCCGCTGAGCCTGGTGAGGGAGACTGATCCGCGCGATCAATACGCGCTGTCCGGCAGCGTGTGAAAAAACAGCATATTTCTGGCGCGCGGTTGGTTAATCGCGTGCTAACGGCGTTTGTGAATAGCGGTGCTTCTTTTTTGCTGAAGATTGTGTTAGACTACTTCAGTTGGCGATGCTGAACAAATCACGAACGATGCTATACCGGCCCGCGGGGCGCGCGGGTAGGGCTCTCCCAACAGGGAGGTTAATGGCGAACCAGCTAGACAACCACGAATGTGGTCTCGAGTTTGCGCCTCGCAATTTCCCGCGAGAGTGCTTGGCTCGACGCCATGACAAAAAAAGGAGGCGTCGTCCGTCAACCATAGGTGGCGGGAACGGCGGTATTTTGCTGCTCGCACTTCGAGAGTGGCAGACGTTTGGCTGGCCGGCAATAGGCTGGCTGTCGCGTTGCGTAGCACGAGAAAGTGAGACGATTATATGGCTCAGAAGAAGAATGCGGCTGTTGGTACGAGTGCAGCAAAGTCAGGGAAGGCGACGACCAAGTCCTCTACGGCTCGCACCAAGCCAGCGGCAGCGAAAAAAACAGCCGTCACAACGACCGCCAAGAAGAAGGTTACCGCTAAGACTACTGCAACCAAGAACGCACCTGTGAAAAAGCCCGCGGCTAATAGGCCGATGGCTCAGAAAACCGCGACGCAGAAAGCCGCGCCGACGAAGAAACCTGCTGCGAAAAAGGCTCCGGCCAAGCAGGCGACTGCGAACAGCGCAACGCCCAAGAAGGCCGCTGCCAAGACGACGCGCGCGGCATCTGCCAAAGCAAAGACCGCGTCGACGGCACGTAATACTGCGGCCAAAACCGCTCAGTCGACCAAATCGAAGATTGCGGCGGCAGCGCAGGTCATGGCGTCGAAACGACCGGCCAAATCAAAAACTGCCGCTGCTGAGCGTCCGAAAGCCGTGGCCGCCGCTGCCTCGGCGCCGGTGAAGCGCTCTTCTTCCTTTGGCAGCAAGAAGGCTCCGGCCGATCAGCCGATCGTGCCGCACGGAAAGGCGAGCGGTACGAAGCATAGCTTCAAACTGCATGAGTATATTGTTTATCCGGCTCATGGCGTCGGCCAGATCATGGCGATTGAAGAGCAGGAAATCGCAGGCATGACGCTTGAGCTGTTCGTCATTACGTTCGACAAGGACAAGATGACCGTTCGAGTTCCGACTGCGAAGGTCGATGCGATGCGTAAGCTTTCGGAGCCGGCCGTGCTCGAGAAGGCGATGCACACGCTCAAAGGCCGCGCGCGTGTCAAACGGACAATGTGGAGCCGCCGCGCTCAGGAGTATGAGAACAAGATCAACTCGGGCGATCTGATTGCGATTGCCGAAGTTGTTCGTGACCTCTATCGCTCGGAGAGCCAGCCGGAGCAATCCTATTCCGAGCGGCAGCTTTACGAGGCGGCACTTGACCGGATGGCGCGTGAGCTTGCCGCTGTCGAAGCGCTTGACGAAAGAGGCGCGACGCAGCGCATCGTTGATGTACTTTCCAAAAGCGCGAAAGGCCGTCGGCAAGCTGAAGAGGAAAAGGCTGAGGCCGAAGCGGCTGCTGCGTCGGAAACGGACGACGACGACGACGATGCCGAAGCTGCCTGAGAGCCATAGACGTTTTAGTCTTGTTACGTTCAAGATCCCGTCTCGCCGAGACGGGATCTTTTTTTGGCTTCGTGACGGGACTCAGGTTCCGGATTTCGCTCGGAAATAATGTGTCTCACAGCATTATCAGCCGCACGTTCGTTTGCATCCTGACCGGGGCACGCTACAAAGTGTCATAATTCTGTCTTGAGGGTTCTTCGACGGTGGCTCAAACAAAATCCATGACGGGCGAACGATGGCGATCGCGCGTTTCGCAACAGAGTGCCGCGCTGTTGTTGGGGTTCGGTCATGGGGCTACGCATTGGATTATTGCCACGGTCTACGTGCTTATCCCGTTTCTCTCGAAGGATCTCGGGCTGAGTTACACGCAAGCAGGCGGCCTTGTTTCGTTGTTTCACGGTGCCGCCTTCGTCGCGAATGCCGGCTCGGGGGCGCTCGTCGATATCTCCCGGCGGTATATCGCGATCGGCTGTCTCTCGCTGGTGGTCGGGGCTGCGGCGCTCATCGTTTTTGGCTTCGGAGCCGATGTCACCTGGCTGATCGTGCCGATCATCGTGATCGGGCTCACCAATAATCTTTGGCACCCGGCGGCGATCTCCTTCCTCTCGCGGGCTTATCCTACGACGCGTGGTTTCGCACTGTCGCTGCATACACTCGGTGCCACGTTCGGCGATATCCTGGGGCCGCTCTCGGCCGGGTTTTTGCTGGTCAGCCTGAGTTGGCAATCGACCGCTATCATCAATGCACTGCCGGTATTCGTCGTGGCGCTGGTGATCATGCTGATACTCGGCCGGAAGGAACGTGCGGACAGGCGCGCAGCTGCAGCGGGTGGTCGTGGTGGCACCAGCGACGACGGGGGGCCAGGCTATTGGGAGGGGCTCAAGACGCTCGCAACCGATCGCGCGATCATCTTTCTTTGTGTGATGGCGGGCTTTCGTTCGATGACGCAGAACGGACTATTGGTGTTTCTGCCGCTCTATCTCGTGAACGAACTCGATGCGGGCTCCGTTCTCGTAGGTTTCGCAATGACTGCGATCCAGGCGGGGGCGATTGTTTCGGGCCCGATCGCAGGGGCGTGGTCCGACCGGATCGGCCGCCAGCCTGTTGTGTCGGGTGGTCTCATTGCGACGTCGGTCCTGATCTTCCTGATGGCAATAATGCCAGGGGCCTATACGTTCATCGCGGTAAGTGCGCTGCTCGGCTTCGTGATGTTTGCCGTGCGTCCGGTCATTCACGGGTGGACGATGGATCTTGCGCCGGAACGGACGTCGGGCAGCGCGATCAGCCTGCTGTTTGCGACGCAGGCGGGCATGACAATGATGGTGCCGGTGGTGGGCGGCCTGATTGCGGACCGATACGGGCTGACGGTCGTCTTTTTCATTCTGACGGCGACGGTGACAGTGGCGGCTGTACTGAGTTTTCTGGTCGATGCGCGCCGCAGGGTGCCGGCTGTGTGAGAGGGCTCGCGCCCAGCGGTCTCGTCGTCAAAGCTGATCCATGTTGATCAGAACGTCGCCATCCATCAAGCGGCGCTGCGTGCGTATGACACGGCAGACCTTGGTGTGCCAGCCGTGACCATCGCGCACGACATCTGCCCCCGCGACGATGACGCCGGATGGATTCGCCATGGCTACGTTTTCCT
>CAZWCL010000020.1:0-16313 GCA_964632265.1 uncultured Hyphomicrobiaceae bacterium
CGCCGGCGTAGACATCTGGATGGGCACGCTCTCAAAAACGCTCAGTGCCGCGGGCGGCTACATCTGCGGCTGCCAGGCGCTGATCGACAATCTCAAATTCAACGCATCCGCCTTCATGTTCTCGGTTGGCATGTCGCCGCCGGTCGCCGCCGCTGCACTTGCCGCTCTCGAAAAAATGCGGCGCGAACCGGAACGTGTCGAGAAACTTCGCGAAAATGGACGGACTTTTGTGCGGGCCTTCAACGCTGCGGGCCTGGACATTGGACATAGCGCGGGGCATGCGATCGGAGTGGCGATGATCGGCGACTCGATCCGGGCCGCGAAGCTCGCCGAACGCCTTTTCGCGCGCGGTATCAGTACGATCCCCGTTACTTATCCAGCTGTCGCCATGCGCGCGGCGCGGCTGAGGTTCTTTCTGACCAGCGAGCACACAGCGGCACAGATTGAAAATGCTGCGTTGGTTCTCGCGGAAGAGATTGAGAAACTTGGAGCCGACAAATTCGGGCTTGCAACCGCGGCTGCAGCAGTCAAATACGTGACGCGGTAGCCGCCGCGGGACATACTGACGCCGAGATATCGCAGGACCACGGCCGGCTGTCCCGAAAAAAGCCGCCACATGCCTGCCGGGACCGGTCAAGATATTCGACTAAGCAGGTTTGCCCATGGGTCTACGCAATATTCTCAAATGGCCGATCTGGTTCGCAGAGCTTTTCACGACGGCGAAATCGTTCAATGCCAACAGGATCATCGGCAACCGCCATCTGAACCGGTTGGGCCTTCATGTCGGGCGCATGAGGGCGGCTCACGTGATGACGGCATGGCGGCGGCTTTTAATGCGCGGGACGGTCGATCCCGATATTCGCCGCAGATTTCACCGCGACGGTTTCGTGATGATCGAGAACTTTCTCGACGACGAGCAATTCCACGTATTGCGGAAAGAGATCGTCGCCTTCGACGGTGATCTACGCCGTATGATGCAGGGCGATACCGCGACATATCAGGGGCTCCTCGATGAGGAGGCGGTCGCTCGAATGCCGGTCACCGGACGGCTGCTCAGAGACAGCGCCTTTCAGGCGCTCATGATGTATACAGGGGCGGCCTACAAGCTGCCGATGTTCTTTGCACATTGCGTTGTCAATGGCTATCGATTCGGCGCCGGCGACCCGCAGAAGGATTTTCATTCCGACACCTTTCACCCGACGATGAAGGCGTGGCTATTCCTCGACGAGGTCGACGCGGCCAGCGGTCCCTTCAATTACGTCCCAAGTTCGCACTGGTTATCGAAAGCGCGTGCCGGCTGGGAATATGAGAAGTCGGTGGCTGGCCGCGACCTCGCGGATACATATGCCCGGCGTGGCTCGTTCCGTATCGCGCCGGAAGAACTGACCAAGCTCGGGTTTGAAGAACCAAAACAATTCGTCGTGAAAGCGAATACGCTGGTGATTGCCGATACGTTCGGCTTCCACCGCCGGGGCGATGCGGCGCCGGGGACATCGCGGCTTGCCATCTACGCCTACAGTCGTGCGAACCCATTCAACCCTTTTCCCGCACTCGGCCCGGTGACGTGGCGCGCGCGCATCGAGCAAATGCTCACGCGTCGGGCGCTCCGGCGCGCGGACGCGACAGCCGAGCGTGCCGGCCACCCCGCGTCCTGGCACCGTGTCGACACTGGCGAGATCAGACGCCACGCCAAGCCGCCGCCGGCATCGATGGCAGACGATGACCGGACTGCTTCTGAAACGGCCGCGTGATGTTGCCCTTCCCGGCCTCGATCACCGAACAAGCGGCAGTCGTCACCGGTACGTATTGGTGGAACCGGCCGACATTGCATGCGCTGTTCGGTCAGCCGGGCGCGGCGCCGGATTTCTGCTTCAGCTTTGATGATGCGCTCAACAAAGCGGTGGATCAGGGCCGCTGTCTGGTGGCATGGTCGTCGCGGCTCACGCCAGACCAGGAGGCTGACGCGATTGCTCGCGGCGTGAACCTTTATCGCATCGAGGACGGTTTTGTCCGTTCGATCGGTCTTGGGGCGGGGTTTGTGACCGCGGCATCGCTCGCGGTCGACAAGCGCGGGATCTATTATGACGCAACGCGACCGAGTGATATCGAGCAGGCGCTGGAGACGCTTGAACTCGACGAGACCGAGGCGGCGCGCGGTAAACGGCTGCGCGAAATGATCGTGGCCTCCCGGCTCAGCAAATATAACCTCGGTGGCAAGGCCGGCGGGTTCGCTTCGTCAACATGCGGTCGCGATGTCATTCTCGTTCCAGGGCAAGTCGGGGATGATGCATCAATCCTGGCAACGCAGTCGAACACGATCGATACTTCATCAGGGGTGAATGTAAACTTGCAATTGCTGCGGGCCGTGCGGCAGCGCCACCCAAAGGCGTTCGTCATCTACAAGCCGCATCCCGATGTGGTCTCGGGCCTGCGCAAAGGCGCTCTCGAACCGCAGATGAGCAGAGGCCTCGCCGACGCGACCGACGCCGATGGCGGCATCCTCGAACTAATCGATCAGGCTGATTGTATCGAGACAATATCTTCCCTCGCCGGTTTCGAAGCACTGCTGCGCGGCAAGCAGGTCGTGACGCACGGCCTGCCGTTTTACGCCGGCTGGGGACTTTCGGAGGACCTGACCCCTTGCCGGCGACGGTCGCGGCGACGCACGGTCGATGAACTCACTGCGATCGCCCTGACACGCTACACGCGCCATATGAACCCGCTGACGCAGAAAGCGTGCGACGCAGAAGAATTGATCGATGCTCTTTCGCGGCAACGAACGGGACGCCGGCACCGGCTTCGCAACGCAGTGCTAAAGCGCGCGGCTTGGATTTGCGAGCGTCTACCATCCGCGTGAGAGGTGCTGCGTCCGCGAGGTCCCCGCTTGCTCGATCTGGCGCTATGTGGGCGCGGACGCCTCGATGGCACGCGGGACTTTATCCTTTGCGCAACGCTAACGCCGCACTTCGTGTTCAATCGAGGCGATTGCTGCGATGCCGACGTCTTGTTGAAGCGCTCTACAAATCGGCCGGCACGGAGGGCTACGATTCAATTGGATCAAGTGAGCGATCAGCTGACCTTAAAGTGAGCGCAATGGAGAAACTTTGGGCTTTATTGTCTCGCGACATTTTGACAATCTTGAAAAGTCGGTGCAGCTTTACCTATCGCGTTGCGCCGTCTCGGAGGGAGCATGGCCATTCGTTTTGACGATTGTGAGATCAACCCGTTGCCACTTGGCACAGGGCCTTACTCCGTTGGCGAATTCGGTGCAGCACGTCAATCACCAAACCAACGCCATAAGGGCTCCGGTGCGCACGTTGCGCCACGGGTCAAGAGCGGCCGCGCCGACTTTCGGTGGCGGGACTTTGGCGTGTTCAGAAGTTTGGGATTCAAAAACGAAGCGACGTTTCCGTCTAGGAGGAAAAGGACCAGGCATGAAGCACATTAGAAACGCTGCCGCCGTAGCGACTATCGCGACCGGCATGGCATTACCGCTCACAGCACAGGCGGCCGAAAAACTCAGCATGGCGACACCATGGGGTGGCGGGCCGCTGCTTGAATACAACGCCAAAGGCACTGCCAAGGAGATCGGCTTTCTCACTAACGGTGAGTACGAAGTGGAAGTCTTTCCAGGCGGCACGCTCGGCAAGGCGCTGAAGGTTACCGAAACCGTAAAGAACGGTGTCGCGGAGATGGGCCACAACTGGGCCGCCTACGACTGGGGCATCGATCGGACGAGTGTTCTTTTCGGTGGCTTTGCTGGCACCATGAGCCAGGAGAAGATGGCGCACTGGTACTTCCGTGGCGGCGGCAATGATCTGCTCATGGAATGGCGCCTGGAAAAATTCAACGTGGCGTCCGTGCCATGCGGTTCGCAGCCACCTGAAGTGTTCCTGCACACGCACAAGAAGGTCAGTTCACTGGCCGACTACAAGGGCGTTAAAGTGCGCACGTCCGGTGCCTGGGCCGAAATCGCGCAGACGCTTGGTGCCTCGACGGTCATCCTGCCCGGCTCGGAAGTGTATCCGGCGCTCGAGCGTAAGGTCGTCGATGGTATCGAATGGGGCACTCCGTTCATGAACGAGTCGGCGGGCTACGAGAAGATTGCGAAGTTCATCGTGGTGCCGGGCATTCACCAGCCAAGCGCATTCCACGAATGCCAGGTGAACAAGCGCGTCTGGGACAAGATGTCGGACCGCACCAAAACACTGATCAAGCGGGCCGGTGAGCGCATGTTCTTCAACTTCTGGATGGAAGTCGGCCACCGTGATGCGCCCGCGTTCCAGAACTTCGTGAAGAGTAACGAGGTTGTCGATCTGGACGATGGCTTCAAGGCGAAAGCGAAGACGGCAATCAACGACTGGGCCGAGGCGCAGGGTAAGGACAACCCCTGGTTCAAGAAAGTTTGGGAAAGCCAGAAGGCATACGCTGCGACCTGGTCCGAATCGGCACGCTATCGGAATACCGAATAGCCGCCTAGGTCGTGCCCGGGGGACGCGGAGCAAACCGACGTGCGCTGCGATGAAAGCCGCAGCGCACAGTCCACTGCGGACTGCCTCCCGAAGCGATCAGTTAGCGTTGCAGGAAGGCTTGCGGGCGTCCTGCGCGCGCCTTGGCCCCTACACTGTTCATCTAAAAAATTGGAATTACTGTGATCGTTCGCCTCATCAAGGGCTTGGAATCGATCTCGGTCTTCATCGGCTGGATCGGCGCGTGGGTGATCGCACCGCTGGTACTATCGATGGTTTACGAGGTCGTTGCCCGACACGTTTTTAACGCGCCCACCTTCTGGGCTTATGAAATCGGCTACATGCTGGCCGGCACCTGCTACCTTTTCGGCATGGCGTACTGCATGAAGCAGAAGGGCCATGTGCGGGTGGATTTCCTGTACGACCAGATCGGCCCGAAGTGGCGCGCCATCATCGATATCGGCGGCTACATTTTCCTCCTCATGCCCGGTCTGCTGTGGCTGAACTGGGGCCTGTTCGGCTACGCGGTCGAGTCGTTCTATTCAGGTGAGGTCTCCGGTGAATCTGCCTGGAACCCGGTGATCTGGCCGTTCAGAGCTGTGTGGGTCGTAGCCTTCGCGGTGCTGGCGCTGCAAACCATCGCGGAAATCCTGAAGTCATACCTCATCCTCACCGGACAGATAGAAGAACAAGTCACCGACCATCATGGAGCCGAAATATGAGCATCGAAATCGGTCTCCTCATGTTCCCGGTGTTGATGATCTTCGTCTTCCTCGGGTTTCCTGTCGCGTTCTCCCTCATGGGCGTCGCGGTGATGTTCGGCTACTACAGATTTGGTGATGCGCTGGTTTATCAGCTCATTGCAAAGGTCGACGATGTCGCCTCCTACTATGTTCTTGCTGCGGTGCCGCTGTTTGTGTTCATGGGCGTGATGCTGGAGCGCTCCGGCATCGCCGAAAAGCTGTTCGAGGCGATCCACCTTTGGACCCGACGCCTGCCGGGCGGACTTGCCGTCGGCACGGTCCTACTGTGCGTCGTATTTGCTGCGTCGAGCGGGGTCGTCGGCGCGACTGAGGCAGTCGTCGGGCTACTCGCGATCCCGATCATGATGCGCTACAAATACAATAAGGCCCTGATCTCCGGCACCATATGCGCCGGCGGCTCTCTTGGCACTATTATCCCGCCCTCAGTTGTTGTCGTCATCCTGGCGCCGGTCGCGGACGTGTCGGTGGGTGATCTGTTCGTTGGGATGCTGCTGCCGGGGCTGATGCTGGCAGGGCTCTACATCGCTTACATCATCGTGCGCTGCATTATCTGGCCGGAGGATGGCCCGCGTCTGCCGCCGGATCCAAACGACCCGACGCTTTTGCAGAAGCTCTACATCACGGCTACCGCGATGGTGCTGCCGCTGCTGCTGATTTTCGCCGTGCTCGGCACGATTGTTCTCGGCTGGGCGACACCGACGGAAGCGGCTGCGATGGGGGCCATCGGTACGGTCATACTCACGATCGTTTACGGGCGATTTGATGTCGCGACGATGCACGCGTCATTCATGAAGACGTTGCAGGTGACTGCGATGATCCTGACTATTCTTCTGGGGGGCACGATGTTCGCCGGCGTGTTCGTTGCCCTCGGCGGGATCAGCGCCGTCGAAGGTTTGACACAGGCGGCCAACCTGACACCCCATCAGACCATCTTCATCCTGCTGGGGCTCGCGTTCGTTGCAGGGTTCGTTCTCGACCTGATCTCTATCGTGCTCATCATCATTCCGGTGTCGATCGCGATCCTCAGGAAGATGGGTGTCGATGATGTGTGGTTCTGCATCATGTTTCTCATCATGATTCAGACGAGCTATCTGACGCCGCCGATGGCACCGGCCATCTTTTACCTGCGCGGCATCTCGCCTCCGGAAATTCGATTGTCGGATATGTACCGCGGGGTCGTTCCGTTCATCGTGCTCGAACTGATTGTTCTGGCACTGGTGTACTGGTTCCCGGGACTGGCGCTGTGGTTGCCGAGGCTCGTGTTCGGGGGCTAGTCTTTGAGGTCTGTCGGCGAGGCCGCCAAAATCAAAACGGCGGCCCGCCAACCCATGTATTGGAAAGGTGTACGCCTATGACGCGTTTCAAAGATTTTGTTCCCGAAGGCGTCATTCCGGCGACGCTGCTCGCTTTTGACACTGACTATGCAATTGACTGGGCCGAAACCGACCGCCATCTCGGTCACGTCGCGGCAACGGCCGGGCTCGCGGCCATCACCGTCAACGGCCATGCCTCCGAGGTCCATGCCTGCACATTCGACGAGCAACGCGAGATCCTCGACCGATCGCTGGAGCTGGTCGGTGATCGCATTCCGCTTATCGCGGGTGTCTATGCCGATGGTAGCCAAGAGGCGGGGCGGGTCGCGGCTATGTCAGAGAAGGCCGGGGCGTCTGCGTTGCTCGTTTTTCCATCGAGCGTCTTGATGATGGGCGGCGAACGTCGGCCCGAAATGGCGGAAGCGCACATCAAGACCGTTGCTGACGCGAGCGGTCTGCCACTCATTGTTTTCAATTATGCAAAGTGGACCAATCTTGCGTATCCGCTCGATACCCTTGTGCGTCTGGCGGAGACCATTCCGTCCATCAAGGCCATCAAGGACTGGACGGCGGAGCCCATGGACCATGAGCGCAACGTGCGCACGCTGCAATCTCTAAGCCGCCCGATCAATGTGCTCTCGACGAACAGTGCATGGCTGATGATGTCGCTGACCACCGGCTGCAAAGGCCTTCTTTCTGGGGCGGGCAGTATTATCCCCGACCTGCAGGTGGCGCTCTTCCACGCGGTACAACGCAAGGATCTGGCTGCGGCTCAGGCCATCAATGATCGCATGCAGTCCGTGACGCAGGCCTTCTATGCCCCGCCGTTCCTCGACATGCACAATCGAATGAAAGAGGCCGCGGTCATTCTTGGCCGGCAAAAGCGCGCAATCGTGAGGCCACCGCTGATGAAGCTTTCCGATGCCGAGATCACGCGCATCCGTCTGGCACTGGAGGAGGCACGGATATCGGAAGCGGGTGCCGAAGGCCTCGTAGCACACGACGCGGAAGCCGCCGCTTAGCTAACTGAAGCGCGGGGACAGCGTTTTGCGCTGAGGCACAATAGCTTCAAGCGCCGCGTAGGAAGTTCGGCTTCACGACATATCAATCGAGCTCAAACATCAATCGCCGTGCTTTAGGCGAGGCCGTTAAGAGGCACCCAGCGATATCAACGCCAACTGATGTCGGTAATCAACGGCAGATGATCCGATCCGCCGGGCCGGCCAAGGGTTATCCGTGTGACGCGGAGATGCCGACTTGTGAGGACGTGATCGATGCCAATCTGAGGGACAGCAAATGGCCGGACCGGCCAAGTGGGCACTAATCGGCCCATATGGATGAGACCGGAACGGCGACGAAAATTGTCGAAGGCGTTTGCCCAGATCGTCGTGTTTAAATCACCGGCAACGATCACGGGCCTTTCGATGCGTGCCACGCGTTTCGCCAAGTGGTCCAATTCGACGTAGTTGGCGCGGGGGCCGTGGTTGGGGCTGAGAATGTGCGCGGCGATCAACGTCACGCTGCGGCCCGCGAAGTCGAAGTCTGCACGAATAAGAGGCGGCCCGGCATCATCGCGGACGCCGACCCTGACGAAGCGACGTATCGGGTGTTTCGAAAACACCGCGAGGGCACAGTTCCAATCATCACTGCAGTTGGTTTGGTGAGGATATATTTTTTCCAGTTGCGGGATCAATGCGCGCTTGTTGGGACCAAACTCGATCAGCGCGAGGACGTCCGCGTCGGCGCGCTTGATCTCACGGGAGACCGCGTCGATGTCTGGGTTCAAATTGAGGGAGTTGTAGGTCAGAACGCGGAGGCGCTGCTGCGACTGTCGGGGTCGCGATGGGTCGGTCGTGCTGACGCGGGCCGTCGTTGTCGATGCCAGGCCCGCAAGCCGCGTCACCGCCGGGGGAGGGGTTGGCGTTGCGTATTGATGCGCCAGAAACCAAGGTAGCGCGCAGGCGATCGGTATGGCCGAGGCCAGCAGGATCAGGGTGTAGCGCGTTGCGAAGCAGGCAACTGTCGCGATAACCGCAATGACCAGCCAATGGGCGGTGAACTGGGCGATGAGGTCAAATTCGGGTGCGAACACGCCCGCTAGTCCCAGCGTAAACGCCAAGAGCGCACCGGCGGCGGTCATGAGCGCAAGAGCCTGGATCGTGAAGGGAAACGCAGAACGGCGGGGCATCGGCGGATTTGTTCGCGAGGTTGCAGGGAACCCTTCAACTAAGCGCGAAAGAGGTTAGAAAAGCCTGAAGCTGCGTTTCGTTTTTCAGCTCATGCAGGCTGTAATTTCTTGTCACATGAAGGTGGGTTTGCGCCGGTCTTTCGGACCAACGTGCAACGCAAAAAGGCGCCGCCGGCTCCAGCTGGCGACGCCTCTGAATTCAGTTAAAACGAGCCGCGATCTCAGACGTGAGGCGGTACGAAACCGGGCCGTTACGTGTTGTCGCCGAGAATACTGCGCATGAATTCCCGCGTGCTCGAAGACGATGAACCACCGCCGCTGTAGCCGCCAGTCGCCACTGTCTGCGATCCATAGCGTTTCCAGGTCGCGATGACCTTCGCGCCCGTTCGCACGCGGTTGTAGAGGTCGACGACGTGGCTGTTGTGCATACGGATGCAGCCCTTCGACACGTTCTTGCCGATCGTCCACGGGGCATCGGTGCCATGGATGCGATAAAGGGTTGAACCGAGATAGAGGGCTCGGACGCCGAGCGGATTGCGCGGATGACCGCCCGGGACGAAGGCAGGCAATTTCGGGTTCTCGCGGCGCATCGATGGTGTCGGCGTCCAGGTCGGGTTGACGCGCTTTTGGGAAACGCGGAGCGTGCCGGACCAGCGGCTTTGAGGACGCGGCACGGCAATCGGATAGCTGGTCGCACGACCGCGTGCGGTCACGTGATAGAGCTTGCGGTCGCCGAAGCTGACGATAATGGTGCCGCGCGAATAGCGCTTCGGGAAGCTAACGGAGTGTTTGTCATAGACAGTGCTGCCAGACTGACCGCCGCCCCAGAACTGGGCATTGGCAGTGTGGGGGATAGCCATACCAAGCGTAGCTGCTGCCAAAACAACGGCAGACAAAGACTTCAAATGATTCATCTTTTTCTCCGATCGCATCGCCGCCACGGCAATGTCATCTTAACTGGTTGAGCCTCGCGGTAGCCCACTCCCCAACCCCGGGCCACCGCTCGGCCGGGCGCTGAAAATAGATCGTCATCGTCCTGCGCCCTCTTTCCCTGTGCCAACGCCAGCCTTGTGCCGTCCGTTCCACCGACGTTAGTCGGTTGCCACAGGAGCAGCCGCACGCTGTAGCCAGCTACAGGACCTCAGGAAAAGTTGTGACAGTGATTCCATAATCAAAGGTTCACGTCCGCCCAAATTGCAGGTATCCGGCATCTCGATCGCGTTGCTGTTGCAGTAGCGTGACAGTGCAGGCGGCCAATCCGCGGGCGGACGGTGAAATTTGGAAAGACCAGTAAACTGTAAGGGTTTGGCGCTCACGATAACGTGAGGACGGAAGGCGTCTCTATTCGGCGGCGGCCACACCCGTTGTCGCCGAAAGCGATGCCTGGCCGCGGATCGCCGCGGCAGCTTTCTCGGCGATCATGAGTGTCGAGGCATTGAGATTGGCGGAGATCATCTTCGGCATCACTGAGGCATCGACGACCCGCAAGCCCTCAATGCCGTGCACCCGAAGGTCCGGCCCGACAACGCTCAGCGGATTCGAGGCTGGTCCCATGCGGCAGGTGCAGCCCGGGTGGAAGGTCGTTTGGCCGCGGCGCGTGCCGGCATCGAGTAATTCATCGTCGGTCTGGACCTCGGGGCCCGGGTAGGCTTCGTAGGCATAGTAGGGCGCGAGCGGGTTGGTCTTGAGCAGGTTGCGGGCGAGGCGCATGCCGGCAATAAACACACGACGGTCTATCTCCTCGGCGAGATAGTTGGTCTGAATGAGAGGCGGCGCGAACGGATCGGCGGATCGCAGACGAAGGTGGCCGCGGCTTTCGGGACGCTGCTGCCAGGAGGGGACGGTCATGCCAGGCTCGTCTTCCAGGGCGCCCTTGACGCCGTCCTTGTAACTCGCGGGGGTGAACGTCAACTGAAGGTCGGAGTTCTCAGCGGTTACGCCGGAGTGCCAGAAGCAGTAGACCAGCGTCGGCGTGAGCGAAAGGATGCCCTTGCGCGCGAACAAGTATTTGACGGCCTCGACGCCGAGGGCGGCGCCACGCGTTTTCTCGTTCAGGGTCTTGGCATTCTTGACGCGGGCAACGGTGCGCGAGGTGTAATGGTCCTGCAGACCTTCGCCGACGCCGGGGAGTATGTGATTAGCAGCGATGCCATGGCGGTCGAGTTCTGTCTTCGGTCCAATGCCGGAAAGCATCAGCAGTTGCGGCGAGTTGTAAGCGCCGCCGGACAGAATGATTTCACGGCGCGCTTTGACCAGACGCTCCGCCCCATCGCGGCCGCCAGCCCGATAGCGCACGGCACTCGCCCTTTTACCGTCGAGATCGATTTTCGTGACGTAAGCCTTGGTGCGCAGGTCCAGGTTCGCGCGTTTCTTGGCTGGGTTGAGGAATGCACGGGCAGCGCTGACGCGGCGCCCGTTCAGCACGGCCCGTTGAGCATAGGCGACGCCTTCCTGGACGCCCGCGTTGTAGTCGGGATTGCGCGGAATCCCGTATTCGATGGCGCCTTCGATGAATTTTTCCGCCAGCGGGTGGCGCCAATCGGGATCCGTGACGGGGAGTAGCCCGTCACGGCCGCGGTAGGTTTCATCGCAGGGGCCAATACGCTTTTCGAGGCGTTTGAAGTAGGGCAGGACATCGGCGAAGGACCAGCCGTAATTGCCCATCTGCGCCCACTGGTCAAAGTCGGCGGCCTGGCCACGATTGAAGATGTGCCCGTTGATCGAACTCGAGCCACCGAGTGTTTTGCCGCGCGGGGCATAGATCCGGCGGCCGGCCGTATAAGGGCCGGGCTCCTGCTCATAAGCCCAATTGATCGAACGATCGTAGAACGTCTTCATGAAGCCGGCCGGGATGTGAATCATCGGGTTGGTGTCTGGCGGACCGGCTTCAAGGACGCAAACGGTCGAGGTGCCGTCTTCCGTCAGACGATTGGCGAGCACGCAACCGGCAGAGCCAGCGCCGATTATGACGTAGTCAAATGTTTCGGTTTCGCTTGTGGTCATGATGATGGGTCTTCGGACTTGCGGATGAGTTTCGTGGCAGTCGCGCGGGCTCGGGTGGCCTGAGTGCGAGCCATGTCGGCGGAAAGGCCGGTGTAGGCGGCGGGGTCCAGCAGGGCGCTGCGGGCTTCGGCCGGCAGGGCGTCTCGGATGGCGGGCGTTGCCTCGAGCGCTTCGGCGAAAGTCTGGCGGCCGGCGAGGACGTGCTCGATCGCGTCATAGACGACGTCGTGCGCGACCTGGCGGCCGAGCGTCTTGCCGAGTTCCATCATGATCGCCTCAGAGAGGATCATGCCGCCGGTCAGATCGAGATTGCGCCGCATCGCAGCCTCATCGAGTTCGAGGCCAGACATGATCGCGATGAGGCGGCCGAGACAGTCGCCGGTCAGAATGCAGGCAGGGCCGATGGCGGCTCGGCTCATGACCGTCGTTGCGCGGTCGGCCTCGTGTTCGCATAGCATCGCGTCAAGGGCGAGGGGCACGAGGGCGCGAACCTGGGCAGCACCAGCGATGACGTCCTGACAGAGGATCGGATTGCGCTTCTGCGGCATCGTCGAGGAACCGATGGTGCCGGGGGGTACGGGTTCACGGGCTTCGGCGAACTCCTGCTTCATGAGGGTGTAGATTTCGTTTGCAATCCTGGCCGAGGTCTGGGCGATGAGCGCGAGTGTCGTGACGTATTCGGCTTCACGGTCGCGGTGGGTGCGGGAGGGGACGGTGGCTGGTGCAAGGCCGAGACGCTTGGCCAGAGCCGCTTCGACGGGCGGGCCTTCCTGGCCAAGTGAGGCATAAGTACCGGCAGCGCCGCCCAGCATGGCGACGAATACGCGACCTTCCAAGCCGCGGAGGCGTTCGGCATGGCGGCTCATTTCATCGATCCAGACAGCGGCCTTGTAGCCGAAGGTCACGGGAACGGCATGCTGGCCGTGCGTGCGGCCGGGCAGCGGCATGTCGGACGCGCGGTCGGCGATATCGGCAAGATGGCCTAGAAGCCGGCCAAGCTGGCCGAGCAGGATCGCATGGGCGCGGCCGAGCAACAGGTTATCGCCGGTCTCAAGGATGTTCTGTGTGGTGGCACCCCAGTGAACCCAGCCGCCAGCTTCTTCTCCGGCGACTCGGGCAAGTTCCCACACGAGCGGCACGAGCGGATGACCGGTGCGCGCAAGCCCTTCTCGAATCGCGGCGTCATCCAGGTGCTCTAGTCGGGCAACAGACGCTATGCGATCGGCCGCGGCGATGGGCACAATCCCAAGTTCGGCCTGGGCGGCGGCAAGGCCGGCTTCGACATCGAGCCAAGATTGCCATCGCGCCGCCTCTTCGAAAAGCGGGCGAAGGCCGGGATCTTCGAAGCGTGCCGAAGATGGTTGCAAGCTCATTTGCCGTCCTTCCGTCCGGTAGGATTTACGCTGCAGCCGACTTATCCGACAAAGCGATGCACTCGTTCAAAATGCGGGCGCGCTCGGTGGTGGCGACCGGCCTGGGCGTTGCCATGCGGGCCGCAACACGCATCGCCTCACGGGTCGCACCGAGGTCGGCCTGGCCCAAGCCGGCGATGTCGTAGGCGGTGCCGTGAGCGGGAGTGCAGACGGGGAAAGCGTAGCCGCCGATCAGTGTGACGCCGAGGTCGAAGCCCATGAGCTTCATCGCGATCTGGCCCTGGTCGTGGTACATTGTCTGGACGACGTCGTAGTCGCCACGCTTGGCACGCAGGAAGACGGTATCGGAGGGGTACGGTCCATCGCAGACAATGCCTTCGGCGCGAGCTGCCTCGACGGCGGGCGCGATCTCCGCGTCATCCTCATGGCCGAAATTACCGCCATCGCCGGCGTGCGGATTGAGCGCTGCGACCGCAATGCGGGGCTTGTCGAAGCCAACCTTTTTCATGCTGTCGTTTGTGAGTCGGATGGCATTCAGCACGGCCTCCCTGGTGATGAGTTCCGACACACCCGAGAGCGGCACATGGCTTGTGACACGTGCATTCCAGAGATTTGGCAAGATATTGAACTCGCGGCCTGACGATGCGGCGCCGGTCTCTTCGGTGATGATTTCGATCTCGTCGACGTAAGGGGGGTGAGCGAGGCGCATCGCGTGCTTGTTGAACGGGGTGAACGTCGCAGCATCGGCGCCACACTTTGCGGCCATCCGCAGGACAGTGCGGAAGTTGGTCAGCGCGAATGCACCGCCGGCCTCGGAGCTTTCGCCACGAGTGATGCGGGCTGCATCGTAATGCCCGAGATCGGCGATGACGGCGCCGTGGCTCAGATCGATGTCGGCATCGCCCGGTTTCCATGTCGGCAGATCAAGTTCAATACCGGCCACGGACGCGCCCTCACCAAGGGCGCGGGTGTCTCCGACAACAATGTAATCAGCGAATTCTCGCGCTTCGTCGTCGACCATCAGTTTGGCGGCCAGTTCGAGACTGATGCCGGATGGGTCGCCCATTGCGAGGGCGAATACGGGACGCTCGTTGGCGGATCTGGATGACATTGGGCACCTCGGTTTTGGTGTCGAGATTGATGGTGATCGATTTCAAGCGAGATTATCGCACGAAACACCGGGGGCGCGAATCTCACGGCGGATAATCGACCGATATGAGGTAGAGGCCGGCGGCGGGGGCAACGGGGGCGCAACGCGTGCGATCGGCCGCAGCGAGGGCGGCTTCCATGTCGGCGCGGGTCCATTTGCCGTCGCCAACGGACTTCAAAGCGCCGACCATGGAACGAACCTGATTATGGAGAAACGAGCGCGCCGAGGCTTCGATATGGATTTCGTGGCCGACAGAAGTGACAGCGAGCCGGTCAAGGGTGCGCACCGGCGACTTGGCCTGACAATGGGCGGCGCGGAACGTCGTGAAGTCGTGGCGGCCGAGAAGGACGCGGGCGGCGCCCGCCATGGCCGGCACATCGAGCGGGACCGGGACCCACCAGACGCGATTGCCGTCGATCGCGGGGCGGGCGCGGCGCGGCAAGATGCGGTAGCGGTAGTGACGGGCGACGGCGGAGAAGCGTGCGTCGAAGCTGCTGTCTACGGCTTGGCAAGCGACGACGACAACCGGATTTGGTTTAAGATGGAAATTCAGCGCATCGCGGACGGTGTCAGACGGCCACTCGCGGGTGAGATCGATGTGGGCGACCTGGCCGGTGGCATGAACGCCGGCGTCGGTGCGGCCAGCGCCGCTGACGGTCACGGTTTCGCCCGTAAAACGGGCGATTGCGGCGGCGAGTTCGCCTTGGATGGAGCGGCCGTCGGCCTGGATCTGCCATCCGACGAACGGCGTGCCATCGTATTCGATCGTGAGCTTGTAGCGGGGCATGGCCGAGCCTTAACCGGTGGCCGTGGCAAGCTCAAGCGGGTTTAGTCGCCGGAGAACCTCAAAAACGGCCGGGCCGGCCACCTCCGCGACGGCCGTGACCGCCACCTTTGTGTCGGCCCTTGAAACGGTGGAAGGGGATGTAGCCGCCAACCGAACCAGCGCCGTAGTAGCCCGAACCCGAAGTGCCACGCGGATATGTGGCTTTTGACCTGTGAGTCACCGTTTTCTTAGTCTCGTTCACAGAGATATTCACAGGCGAGTTGCCAGAATTTATGATCATTTTCTTGGTCGGCGGCAGCGGACGATAGACGCGCACGCCAGCCTCAAGGGAGACCGTCGCCCCATAGATTGCACGCGGTTCGACGCGGATGGTTTGCGCGTCAGAGGCGTAAGCGGATGCCGCCAAAGTGGCGCAAACGGCAACTACCGCGAAAAGGACTACTGTGAAAAAGCGCAACATCGGTCCAACTCCATCAGTTTGATGCCAGGTGCTGCGTCGAGACTAACCCCGGCATGAGCAAGACCGGTTAACGTTTTGTTCAGAATACTTAATATCAGCGCCTTCCGTTCTATCGGCGCTTGCCTGGATCTGCCGCCCGGACGTCGCAAGGCGCTGGATCTCGTGCGTTTTCAAATAGCTCAGAGCGGGGTGCCGGACGGGAGGGGGAAGCCGCGCAAAAAACCGTCGGCGGTCATCGGTTTGCGGCCGGCGCGCTGAAGGTGGGAGAGGCGGATTGCCTTGCCGTCGCCGCAGACTATGGCGAGGCGGTCGTCGACGACGGTGCCGGCGGGGGCCGATTGCGCCGTGCCGATTTCGACGCGCTCCGCGCGCAGCACCTTGATGCGCTCGACGGCGCCATCGACTTGGACCTCAAACCAGGCGCCGGGGAACGGGGAAAGACCGCGGATGTGATTGTGGATGTCCGCGGCCGGGCGGGCGAAGTCAATCCGGGATTCGGCCTTGGAGATCTTTTGGGCGTAGGTGATGCCCTCATCCGGTTGGGGCACGCAGTCGAGACTGCCCCGGGCAAGGGCAGCAAGCGCGCGGACAATGATGTCGGCACCGCGGGCCGCAAGGCGGTCATGGAGTTCTCCGGCGGTTTCGTCGGGGCCGATGGGGACGACGTCCGAAAGGCATACCGGGCCGGTATCGAGGCCTTCGTCCATGCGCATGACCATCGCCGCGGTTTCGGTGTCTCCGGCCATAATGGCACGCTGGATTGGAGCTGCGCCGCGCCAGCGCGGCAACTTCGAGGCATGCATATT
>CAZWCL010000021.1:0-16043 GCA_964632265.1 uncultured Hyphomicrobiaceae bacterium
CTCGCGCAATGCCGGATCAATTCCAAGTATCTCGCGCTGCAGATGAAAGCCTGTCTCGAAGATATGATACCGGTGAACAAACCTGAGGACGCTTGAGGACGCGGGAGATTTTTCGCAACTGAGACCGCCCTCACCACAACCACCATTTAATAGGCATCCAAACACCCATCGCCATCATCATTAGGTTTTCGGTCAACGAGATGAAGCCGAGGGGCACGTTCGAGTTGCCACCGACGCAGGCGCATTTCAGCTCTCGCTTGTCGATGTAGACAGCCTTGAACACGGATACGGCGCCGACGGTGCCAATAAAGATCGCGATAGGTGAAGCAATCCAGATCAGTGCGCCTGCGATCATGAGGATGCCGGCTACAGCCTCACCGAAAGGGTAGAAATAGCCGTAGCGTACCCACCGTTGCGCCAATAGGTCGTAGTTCAAGAACATGGTTGAAAAGCTCTCGATGTCCTGGAGCTTTTGGACGGCCAGCAAGACCATGGCGACGGCGATGAACCACTCGAACGTCCGGAGGGGTGCGATTGTGCCGAAGGCCGCCCAACTGATTGCCAGTGCTGTCAGCGCCGCTGTGGCGAAGATCATCAATACCGGCGTGTAGGATGTCGCCTCTCCCTCGACTTCTTCCCGGGTCGCTTCATTGAAATGCACTTGCAGATCTTCGTAGCCGCCGATACGTCTGCCGTTGATCCAGGTTTGCGGTGTAGTCTCGACGTCGTGCTCCTGCATGAACCGATCGACTTCGGAACGTGTCTCAAGGGGGTGATCTTCGACCTCGAAGCCCTTGCGCTTGAGTAGATCTTTCGACTTCAGGCCGAACGGGCAAAGGTGTTCGTCCATCACCATCCGGTAAAGTTGTGCAGTTTTCTCTGCCATTGCATTCTTTCGCTGTTTAAAACACATGCATCCACTGATGCGACTGTCGCGACAGACGCTTCGAGATCGCCGTTTCGAACGGAAACGGCAATGGGCGCCTGATTAAGGAACCCCCGAGACTGTATTGGGTTGCAATCACAGGGGTGCACGTAGTGGGTGTGCGAATTTTATTTTTGCTGCGTCCATACGCCGGACCTGTCGCATCTGTTGATACCGTCTTGCGCACCTCAGATGTCCACTGATGTATATTTCAGGCGGTATGGGAGGGAGCATTGGACGCTTCGTTGGCCATTGATATCGCGCGGTTTCAGTTTGCGTTTACCGTGGCGTTTCACATCATATTTCCGGCCTTCTCGATCGGGCTTGCCTCGTATCTCGCGGTGCTCGAAGGACTATGGCTTTGGACCGGTCGCCAAGTTTATCTCGATATATTCAAATACTGGCTGAAGATCTTTGCGATCGCGTTTGCCATGGGCGTCGTGTCCGGTATCGTGATGAGTTATCAGTTCGGCACGAACTGGAGCGTCTTTTCTGACAAGACCGGCCCGATCCTCGGCCCTTTGATGGGCTATGAAGTTCTTTCCGCCTTCTTCCTCGAAGCCGGTTTTCTCGGCATCATGTTGTTCGGTCTCGACCGGGTTGGCAAAAAGCTCCATTTTGCTGCGACGCTTATGGTCGCGTTCGGTACGTTTTTCTCGGCGTTCTGGATTCTCTCGGTCAACAGCTGGATGCAAACGCCGGCTGGCTATGAGATCAACGAAGTTGGCCAGTTCGTTCCGGCAAACTGGTTTGAGATCGTTTTCAATCCATCGTTTCCGTACCGACTCGTGCACATGGTTCTTGCGGCCTATCTGACCACCGCGCTGGTTGTCGGTGCGGTCGGAGCTTGGCATCTGTTCCGAGACAAGGCGAACGAACGGGCACGCATCATGTTTTCGATGGCGATGTGGATGGCGGCAATTGTCGCGCCCATTCAGGTCGTTGCCGGCGATATGCATGGGCTCAACACGCTCCAACATCAGCCTGCGAAGGTTGCTGCAATGGAGGGCCACTATGACACGGTGAAAGGTGCGCCACTGATCATTTTCGGCCTGCCCAACGACGAAGAAGAGCGTGTCGACTACAAGGTGCAAATACCAGGTCTCGGCAGCTACATTTTGACCCATGATTGGCTGGGCGAGGTGAAGGGGCTCAAAGAGTGGCCGAAAGCTGACCGCCCGCCGGCTGCCATCGTGTTCTGGAGCTTCCGGATCATGGTGGGGCTCGGGCTTTTGATGGTCGTGCTCGGGTTCTGGTCGTTATGGAAGCGGTTCAAAGGGACGCTTTATGAGCCGGGTTGGCTGCACCGCGCTGCGATCGCCATGGGGCCGGCCGGGTTCGTCGCCGTGCTCGCCGGATGGATTACCACCGAAGTCGGACGGCAGCCCTATACCGTCTATGGGTTGCTCCGGACATACGACTCGGCCTCGCCGATTGATGCTCCGGCGGTGGCGACGTCGTTGGCGGCGTTCGTTGTCGTCTACTTCATCCTTTTCGGTGCCGGCACGTACTATATCTTCCAACTCATGTCCAAGCCGCCGCACACCAGCGAAGAAGGGGTCAAGGAAGGTGAGCCGATCCGGACGGCGGGCACGACCCCTATCGCGGGCGTAAAACCCGATGAAGCTGCACACCCCCGGGAGTAAACAGAATGCCGTTCGATCTCGCCTTTGTCTGGGCCGGCCTGATAGCGTTTGCCGTGCTTGCCTACGTGGTGCTTGACGGTTTCGATCTTGGTGTCGGCATTCTTTTCCCATTCTTCGAGAACACCCGCCAACGCGACGTCGCGATGAATACGGTGGCGCCCGTCTGGGATGGCAACGAAACGTGGCTTATTCTCGGCGGTGGCGGCTTGTTCGCGGTCTTTCCTCTCGCCTACGCCGTGGTCATGCCGGCGCTTTATATGCCAATCATACTGATGCTGCTCGGTCTTCTGTTCCGGGGGGTCTCGTTCGAATATCGTTGGCGGACGACACGTTGGCAGAAGTTGTGGGACTGGTCCTTCCATGGCGGCTCACTTATCGCCGCGCTTTGCCAGGGCATTGCGCTCGGAGCGCTTATTCAAGGGATAGATGTTGAAAATCGCGCGTATGCCGGTGGCTGGTGGGACTGGTTGACGCCGTTCAGCATGTTGACCGGCGTGGCCGTTGCGGTCGGCTACGCGTTGCTTGGTGCTACCTGGGTTGTTCTCAAATCGACGGATCGCGTGCAGCACGTCGCTTATCGCATGGCCTGGATCACGGGGCCTGCGACCCTGGTCCTGATTGGAATCGTCAGTCTTTGGACGCCTTTCCTGGATCGCGTTTACATGGAGCGCTGGCTGGCGTTTCCGGCTATCCTTTATGCGGCGCCTGTACCGATCTTCGTTACTGTGGCAGCGGCGTCGCTCTACTTCGGCCTCAAGAAAAAGCGCGACCTGCAACCGTTTCTGTCGGCGCTTGCGCTGTTCGTGCTGTGCTTTATCGGTCTCGGGATAAGCTTCTACCCGTACATCATCCCGCCCGAAATCTCGATTCAGGATGCTGCGGCTCCTCATTCGAGCCTGCTGTTTCTTCTTGTAGGGGCAGCCGTTTTGCTGCCGCTCATATTAGGCTACACAGCTTACGCCTACTGGGTCTTTCGCGGAAAAATCCGCGAGGGTGAGGGGTATCACTGATGGCAGGCCGGGAATCGTCGCGCCATCAAGAATCAGCTCCGCCGTCCGGCGCGCGGTCGACTGGTGGAAAGGGGGTGGATCAGGAGCCGGGTCAGGGCGCGAACCATCGTTCAGGTTTCGGCTCGAGGCTCGCGTGGTTCGTCGGCTTATGGCTTGCGGGCGTGGCCGCCGTTTCGCTGGTCGGCTTTGCGATCAAGGCGGCGCTTGGATAAGCGGGGTGGTCGTCACAAGGCTTTGCCAGCGATGGCAAAGCCATCAATGTCCTGCAGCCTGGCCAGACAAGAAGTAGATGGCGAGGTTAATGGCATAGAGGCCGACGGCAATCGGCAGCCCGCAGCAAAATATGTGCGAAAGCTCAGCAAAGAGGCTCATCGAAGTTGCTGCTTTCTGCAAACTCGTCATGACGTGTCGGAACCTATAAGATGTCATTACTTCACCATCGGCGTGATGCCTTAGCGCGTCAGGCGGAACGTGTTATAATGTGACATTCCTGATCTTTTCAGTAGCGGTTGGTGCATGAAACCTGCAGGTGCCAAACTTTCGAAGAACCAGCGCGTCGTCCTCGACGCGCTGAGCGATGGTGGTCGGCCGTTGAGCGCTTACCAGATCCTCGACCGTCCGGACGTGCGCGATAACGGCCTGAAGGCGCCGTTGACGATCTACCGTGCGCTAGACAAGCTGATCAAACTCGGACTGGTGCATAGGATCGAAAGCCTCAATGCCTTTCTACCATGCGATCACGAGCCGCACGACGAGCCGGCGGCGTTCATGATCTGTCAGGACTGCAAACAGACGATTGAAGTCGCTTTGCGCTCACTCCGCGGAACGCTGGAGCGCCAGGCGAGTGAGCATGGCTTCGAGGTGGAGCAGATGCACGTCGAAGTTTCGGGCCGCTGTGCGAAGTGCGCGCGGTGAGCGGTAGTGCCATGCCAGACTATTTGACGACCCGCGAGCTGGCAGAACTACTGCGTCTCAAGGAGCGCAAGATATACGATTTGGCTGCGTCAGGCCGGCTGCCGTGCACGAAGGTGACCGGCAAACTTCTGTTTCCACGCGACGAGATCGAGGCGCTGATCCAGGCCGGGCAGGTTGTTGACGCCGTCTTGCGCCCTACGTCGTCCGCGCCGGCCTATTATCAGCGGACGCGCGATCTTCCGGCAGTTGTTCTTGGCAGTCATGATCCCTTGTTGGATTGGGCCTTGCGGGAATCCCAGGCCGGGCTTGCAACCTATTTCGACAGCAGCCGGGACGGGCTTGACCGGTTTGCAGCCGGTAAAGGTGTGGCTACCGGGCTTCATATTTATGATCCGGACATGGCCGACTGGAATACGCGGGCGGTGCTCGGCGAAGTGTCGCAGCGCGCCGTCGTGCTTATCGAGTGGTGCAAACGGCAACGCGGTTTGGCATTAAGCCCGGGTCTGGGCGAAAAGGTCCGCCGCATCTCAGACCTGGCCGGTACCAAGTTCGCCGCCCGCCAGCCGGAAGCTGGAGCCGAACTATTATTTCGCCACCTCACAGGAGAAGCCGGTCTCGTCGATGGCGACATCAATGTGGTGCTTCGCGCGCGCAGTGAGGCCGATGCTGCGATCGCTGTTGTCGAGGGCAAAGCGGACGCTGCTTTCGGTCTCGAATCCGTTGCGGCGCAGTACCGTCTGGATTTCGTCCCGATCATCGAGGAGCGTTTTGACTTGCTCGTCGACCGGCGTGCCTGGTTTGAACCCGCGATGCAGCGACTGGTACAGTTCTCAGGTAGCATGACTTTCGGCCGGCGCGCCCGTGAGCTCGCCGGATGTGATGCGAGTGGTTGGGGGCGTGTCAGGTGGAACGGGGCGGGATAACGCTGATGCTGCGAAAAGGTCCCGATGGTTGCTGACCGTGCCCGGTCAGCGGCGGCTCATGTCAACGATAATGTTGCCGTTTTCAATTCGTGCCGGGTAGATCCTGAGGCGCATGCGGCTGTCCGAATATGGGCGCTCGCCGGTCTCGATCAGGAATTCAAAGCCGTGCCAAGGGCAGCGAAGGACATCCCCTTCATGTCCCCATGCAAGTGTTCCGGGCGGCCCTGGCAGCGCCGTCCCGGTTGGCGGCAGCCGGCAGATCTCGGCACCCTTGTGGGGACACCAGTTGCGTACGGCATGAACCCGCCCATCAGCACGGCGCAGCACACCGACCGCGCGATTTTGAATGTCCAGAATGCGGAACTCGTCGACGGGAAATGCGTCGGCTGGTCCCAGATCAATTTCGTGGTCGCTGGCCATGATGTCCGTTCTTGTCAGTTTAAGTCCTAGGGAAAATAGCAAAGCCAGGACGCCGTTGCGAGGCGCTTTAGTGTCCAGGTGCGATCAGCGTATCGTGCGGCCGATATTATCGGCCACTTGGTTGCAAAGATCGCATTCCTATTTTTCCATAAAATACGTTGAAATCTCAGGAGCGTGTCCGTTGAGTTCTTTTCTTGAAGTCGAAGCTCAGGCGCTTGCGGTCGTCGACCGTTATCTCGACGCGATCAATGCGCGTGATACCGACGCGATCCGTGATGCCTTTAACTTTCCCCATTTGCGTATTGGCCCGGACGCCACGCTCACACGGTACGAGCAACCAAGCGATTACAGCTTTGACAGCTTTTTCAGCCGAACCGGTCCCGATGGTTGGGACTATACTAAGTGGGACGAGAGCCGTGCTGTATTTGCGTCTGAGAAGAAAGCTCATATCGCGGTCGAGTTCACGCGTTACCGCGCTGATGGATCCGTCATTGGCCGATTTTTTTCGCTTTACGTCGTGACGTTACAGGATGGCCATTGGGGCATTCAGTTCGGCTCAGGAAACGGCTGACGGACGAGAAGTTGGGCCCGGCATGTGGACGGCTGAGCGCATACCGTTCTGCCGCGTCATCGCCGGGCTTGGAGGTGACTTCTTGCCGACGGGATGAGCGTGCGTGCGGAATTTCCTGCACGCTCGATCAGGAGCCTTATTCAGTGTACGGTTCCGCCGTAGCACCTTCGAACCGATAGCCGATGTCGATGGCGCGATCGCCGTCAGAAAAAGAGATAGATTTCTTGGCGGGCTTGGCGCTGAGCTTGCCCTTGATCCAGACCGGCGTATAGAGATCCGTCACGCGGAACTTCTTCGCCATATTCACGAACACGATCTGGTTTGGCGGCGGCGGTGGTGTGTGTACGCAAGCTCCGACGTAGGGCACGAGCAGAAATTCCGTGTTGCCGCTGTCCGAAAATTCAAGCGGCAGAAGGTAGCCAGCCATACGGACCTGCTTGTTGTCGAGCTGGTCGTTTATCAGCCCATTACGTCGTTGACGCTCGGCTTCCCATTCGGCGTAACTTCGGAGCAACTTATCGACGTTCAGGCCTGCTGCCTCGAACTCTCGCTCATAGCGTTCGGCGTCTTCGACGGCCTGTATGTTGTAATCAACGCGCTTTTGGTCCTCGCTCAGCGTGCGCGCCCAAGCGATTGTCTGAATATCGAAACGCTGGTCCTGCGTCAGGGCGCCGAGGGGGTCTTTTAATGGGGAGAGCTGCGGGCGTAAGGTTTTCCAGTTGATATCATCGGCGGCGTTGGCCGGGCTGGCTGCAACCGCGAGAAATATCAACGGAAATGCGATCAGCGCGAGCATCGCTCGTTCGAGCGTACGTCCAGTCATCCGTTGCGCTCCTGCTTGACGTTTGGGAGGTGAGAGGTGGTTTACGTGAACAACAACAGGCGTTCAATATAGCGTCATTTAGGCAAGTTTGCGCCATCGCACTTGCTGCTTCCATCAAAAGTCGTTGAGCAAGGTTGCCGTGGCATCTGTGCGCCACACATGTGGCGTGCTACACCAAGCGCTATTCAACAGCCAAGCCCTGCGGAGCCAAACTCTAATGCCTGCCGACAATGCGTCACGCACCGCCCCGTTTTCCGACGTTCGCGTCATCGATATCTCGAATTTTCTTGCTGCTCCCATGTCTGCGATGTTCCTCGCGGATTTCGGCGCCGATGTGGTCAAGGTGGAGCGGCCTGGTACGGGCGATGAGGTGCGCTATTGGGGGCGTAACAAGGATGGGGTCGGTCTCTATTACAAGATCCTTGGGCGTGGAAAAAAGTCCGTGACGGCCGATCTTCGGACGCCGCTTGGCGTCGAGATCGTGAAGCGTCTTGTCAAGGACGCCGACATTCTCATCGAGAACTACCGCACGGGGACTCTCGAGAAGTGGGGCATTGGCCCGGATGTTCTGCATGAAATCAATCCCGGCCTGATCGTTGTGCGCGTCACCGGATTCGGGCAGACGGGGCCCTATAAGCAACGACCGGGCTTCGGTACGCTGGCGGAAGCGTTCTCAGGCTTCGTCCACATCAATGGTGAGCCAGAGCGGTCGCCGCTGCTGCCCGGCTTCGGCTTGGCTGATTCGACGACCGGGCTCATGGCAGCCTATCTCGCATCTGCGGCGCTCCACGAAAAGCGCCGCTCCGGCAAAGGCCAGGTGATTGATCTTGCGATCTATGAAACGCTGTTCAGCCTGCTCGGGCCGCAAGCGATAGACTACGACCAACTGGGCGAAATCCAGCATCGACAGGGTAGCCGGTTGCCGTTTACTGCGCCGCGCAACACTTACCACACCAAGGATGGCAAATGGGTGTCTATGGCAGGGTCCGCGCAATCCACGTTTGAGCGAATTTGCGAGGCGCTCGAGGCACCTGAACTCGTTGAAGATCCGCGATTTGCAGACAACCGGGTGCGTCTCGACAACGCGGCGGCACTCGACGAGGAACTGCAGGCTGCGATCGGGCAGATCCGCTTCGACGACCTGATGGGGCGCTTTCTGGCGATCGATGCGCCGGTCGCGCCGGTCAATGATATCGCACAGATTTTCGCCGATCCGCAGTTTCAGGCACGCGAAAACATCGCCACCGTCGAAGACGAAGAACTCGGTGGCCCCGTGCGCATGCAGAACGTCGTTGGCAAGTTCTCGGAGACGCCCGGCGAGATCAAGTCGGCCGGGCCGAAGCTCGGCGCTCACAACCGCGCCGTGCTCGTTGAGGAACTTGGGTTCAGTGAAGCCGATCTGCGCGAAGCCGGCTTGCCGTTGGATGAGTGAAGCCGAGTTGGCGTGAATCTCAGTCGCGGCTAACCTCGTCATTGTCGGCGCCAAGGGCCGGGGGCGGGTCATTGCGATCAGGGCGGCGCCCGTCAAATGATACGGGGAGGCCGAAAAAGCTGTCGGCACCGGCGGTATCCGCACGCAGGATGCCGAGCGCCTGCGTTTGCGGATGCACCTGGACCTGATCTAGCGTCTGCACGGGCGCGTTAGGAATGCCGGCGTCGTCCAGCACTGCGATCCAATGGGCGGTTGTCTCACTGGAGGTTACATCTTCGATCAAGCTTATCAGTGCCGGCTTGTTTACAACGCGGTCGCCGTTCGTGATGAAGCGTTCGTCGGTAATCCACTCGGGATGGCCGAGGGTGTGGCACAGCTTGGCGAACAGGTTGTCGTTGCCCGCGGCGATCACAAGCTGACTGTCTTTGGTGCGCATGGCCTGATAGGGCGAGATCATGTTGACGCCGGAACCAGCCGGCTTCGGGAGGTTCCCGGAGAAGGCGTATGACGGCATCAGGTAGACCATCCAGCCAAGCGCCGTCTCGTAGAGAGACGTGTCGACGATCGTGCCTTTGCCCGTCTTTTCTCGATCGAGCAACGCCGTGACGATGGCGAAGGCGGCCCACATGCCGGTGCCCATGTCGATGATCGAGGTGCCCACACGCACCGGCGGGCGGCCCGGTTCGCCCTGAGTGCTCATGATACCGCCAAAGGCCTGCATCAGCGGGTCATACCCAGGACGCTTCGCTAACGGTCCGGTTTTTCCGAAAGCGTGGATTGAAGCATAGACCAAGCGCGGATTGAGTTCGAGCATGGCTTCCGCGCCGAGACCGAGGCTGTCGGCAAGGCCGGGCTTCTGGTTCTGGACAAGGGCATCGGCTGAACGGACGAGATCCTTGATCTTTGCAATTCCCTGGGAAGATTTCAGGTCAATGGTCACTGATTTTTTATTGCGGTTCAGGCCCTGGAACGTCGCACTCATATCGTCGCGAAACGGCGGGCCCCAGCCGCGGCAATCATCTCCAACACCCGGGCGCTCGATCTTGATAACCTCCGCGCCGAGTTCGGCGAGGACCAGGCCCGCGTAAGGTGCGGCCACGCTATGGCCGAGTTCGATGACCTTGTAGCCGGAAAGCGGCAGATGATTTTCGTTTGGCGCTGGGCCGACATCGGTCATTCCGGTCTTTCTCCTGTTTCGTATTCAGATCGGGCGAAGATCATCGCTCGGCGCGCACTACGCAAATGTGTTGCCGGTTTTGGTGACCGATATCGCACTACTGATCAACGCCGGACGCCGCCCTCTGATAGAGCTAGGGCCTATAGCCAATCAGATGGAGCGCGCGCCCATGAGCCAGTCCTACGAGACGCTCGAAATCACCGATCATGAGCCGAAGATCATGGTTGTTACCATGAACCGGCCGCAGGCGCTCAACGCCATGAACACGAAGATGATGACGGAGCTTCGGGACGTTTTCCAGGAACTTTATGTGGAGCCGGGCCGGGCCAACTGTATCGTCTTGACGGGCGCGGGCGACCGCGGGTTTTGCTCGGGCGCCGACCTTAAAGAGCGCGACGGTATGTCGGAGGAAACGTGGAAGCGGCAGCACGCGATTGTCGAGCAGTTCGTTCGCCATCTGATGACGTGTCCCGTCCCTGTCATCGCAGCCGTTAACGGTGTTGCCTTCGGGGGCGGCTTCGAAATCGCGCTGGCGTGCGATTTCATCTACATGTCGGAGACGGCACGGCTCGCGTTGCCGGAAGTCACACGCGGCATCATGCCAGGGGCTGCCGGTCCTCAGAACCTGCCTCGTTCGGCGGGCGTACGCCGTGCCAAGGAAATCGTTCTGACCGGCCGCCCGATCAGCGCGGCGGAAGCGCTCGAATGGGATATTGCAAATAAGGTTTGTGCGCCGGACAAACTGATGGAAGAGGCGATGGCTACGGCGCGGGTCATCGCATCCAATGCGCCGATCGGTGTGCGTCAAGCCAAGAAGGCTCTCGATAAGGCGCTCGAAACCGATCGCATGACCGGCTATGCCTTTGAATTGGAAGCGTACGAGGCCGTCATCAACACGGAAGACCGACTGGAAGGTGTCAAAGCGTTCAACGAAAAGCGTAAGCCGGAGTTCAGGGGCAAATAGCCATACGCTGGCGCATCGCCCTGCGCTGGTCATGCCGGCGACGGCTCGACTCCCAACGGTCGGGACAGGCTAAGCCCCGGCAGCAGGCTCGACAGCATTACTTGAATTTGGTCAGATCCGCACATCGCTGGCATGATGCGTTAACCGGACACCTGACCTCACGCGCGACCGCCCCGCGGTTGGCCATGAAGAACTAGGAGACCCAGCCATGCAAAAGCCCGCAGACCGCGATGTCATTGTTCGCGAAGTCGGTCCGCGTGACGGCCTGCAACTCGTCAAGCAGGTGCTTCCAACCGACACCAAGATCAACTGGATCAAAGCCGAAGCACAAGCTGGTATGGTCGAGTTCGAAGTGTGCTCTTTTGTTCCACCGCATATCATTCCGCAATTCGCCGATGCCAAAGCTGTCGCCGGTCGGGCGATGGAAGAAATCGACGGAATTCGCGTGATGGCGCTCACCCCGAACATAAAGGGAGCGGAGTTCGCGTTCGATATCGGCGTCCATTGCCTCAACGTCGTGCTCTCGGTCTCGAAGACACACAACGAAGCGAACGTACGGCGTAGCCGTGAGCAATCCATTGCCGACTTTCGTGAGATCGTCAAAATGCGTGACGCTGATCCGCGTTTGAAACACATGAAGATCGGTGTCGGGCTCGCCACAGCGCTTGGTTGCACGCTGGAGGGTAACGTTCCTGAAGATGAGACGCTGCGCGTCCTCGGCGAGGTGCTCGACGCCGGCGCCGACGAGGTTGGTTTGCCGGATACGGTTGGCTACGCGCATCCCACGCAGGTGCGTTCGCTGTTCACCAAAGCAATCAAACAGGCCGGCGATGTGCCCATTATTACGCATTTCCACGATACGCGCGGGCTTGGCCTTGCCAACGTCTACGCGGCGCTTGAAGCAGGTGCCAAGCATTTCGATGCTTCCCTGGCAGGCCTTGGGGGCTGCCCGTTTGCGCCCGGCGCGACTGGCAACATCGTGATGGAAGATCTTGTTTTCCTGCTTGAATCGGAAGGTCTCAGGACTGGCGTCGATATCGAAAAGCTCCGCAACGCCCGGGAAATAGTCGAGGCCGTACTGCCGGAAGAAGACAAGCACGGCCGAATCCTCAAAGCTGGCCTGCCGAAGGGCTTTGAACCTGCCACGCAACTCGAAGCCGCGGAGTAAGGGCGACATGATGGACGGACAAAGCCCGAACGATATTGACGGTGCGACGATGCCGATCGGCGAGAGCTGGCCGGAGATCCGCGAGGCCGTGGCACGCATTTGCGAGCCCTTCGACAACGCCTATTGGCAAAAGCTCGACGAGGCTAGCGAATATCCCGATGAGTTCGTACAGGCGCTGACCGATGCCGGGTATCTCGCGTCGCTTATTCCGGAAGAATACGGCGGCTCGGGGCTGCCGATTTCGGCGGCCGGGGCCGTGCTTGAGACCATCCATGCGTCGGGGTGCAACGCGGCGGCCTGCCACGCCCAGATGTACACAATGGGGACCGTGCTCAGGCATGGTACAGACGAGCAGAAACAGAAATACCTTCCCGCCATTGCTACCGGGGAGCTGCGCCTGCAGGCGTTCGGGGTCACCGAGCCGACGACCGGCTCCGACACGACCCAGCTCAAGACGAAAGCCGTGCGTGATGGCAATCAGTATGTCGTCAACGGCCAGAAGGTGTGGACCAGCCGGGCGTTGCAGTCCGACCTCATGCTCCTGCTGGCGCGGACGACGCCGGCTGATGAGGTCAAGCGGCGTAGCGACGGGATTTCGGTTTTCCTTGTCGATCTGCGCGAAGCGGTCGGCAATGGCCTTGAAATACGTAAGCTCGATGCCGCGATCAACCACAACACTTGCGAGGTTTTTATCGACAACCTGAGGCTCGCGCCGGAGACGCTTGTCGGCGAGGAGGGCCGTGGCTTTCGATACATCCTCGATGGCATGAATGCCGAACGTATTCTGATCGCATACGAGTCAATCGGCGACGCTAAATTCTTTATCCGGAAAGCCGTTGATTACGCCAACGACCGCGTCGTCTTCGGCGGGCCGATCGGTAAAAACCAGGGCGTTCAGTTTCCGATCGCGCGGGCGTGGGCGCAGGCGCAGGCGGCTGAACTCATGGTGCACAAGGCGGCTGCACTATTCGAGCAAGGCCTCGATTGCGGTGCCGAAGCCAACACCGCCAAAATGCTCGCCTCGGAAGCTGCGTGGGCTGCCGGAGAGACCTGCATGCAGACGCACGGCGGCTTCGCGTTCGCGACCGAATACGGCATCGAGCGCAAATGGCGCGAAGCGCGCCTTTACCAGATCGCACCTATCTCAACCAACATGATCCTCGCCTATATCGGCCAGCACGTGCTCGGTATGCCGCGGAGTTATTGAGGGCCCGTAAGCGTGAGCGGAGCCCAAATGGAGAATTGCCAATGCCTCACCCTAATCCCGGCGCCCGGCTGCGCGAAATAATGGCCCATGATATGGTCGTTGCACCCGGCTGCTATGACGGCATCACGTCGAAACTTATACAGGCGGCAGGTCACCATGCTGCTTATATGTCAGGCGCGGCTACTTCGGCAGCGCTCGGCTATCCCGACTTCGGTCTCGTCACCATGACGGAGATGGTCGATAACGCGGCTCGCATTACGCGCGCAGTCGATATTCCGCTGATCGCCGACAGTGACACGGGCTACGGCAACGAACTCAACATGACGCGGACGGTGCGCGACTACGAGCGCAAAGGTGTCGGCGCGATCCACATAGAGGATCAGGACTTCCCCAAGAAGTGCGGTCATCTCGAAGACAAAACCGTCATCGATCGCGAGGCTTATTTCGCCAAGATCCGGGCGGCGGCAAGTGCCCGAACCAATTCCGACTTCGTTATTATCGCGCGTACGGACAGCCGTGCCATGATGGGCTTCGACGAGGCTGCTGTCCGCTGTAACGGTGCACTGGAGGCTGGTGCCGACGTCGCCTTCTTCGAGGCGCCGCAGACGATGGAAGAGGTTGAGCGTGTGCCGCAGGTGGTGAGCGGGGCGTGTCTCCTCAACATGGTGCACAAAGGCAAGACCCCGAAGGTCGAGATCGCCGATGCCAAACGCATGGGCTACAAAATGGCGATCCTGCCGTCGCTCGTATATCGTAACATTCTCGGTGCGACGGAGGCGATCCTCGCCGAACTCGCCACCGGCAAAATGCCGACGCCGATGGGTGACATGACCCCCCTCCAAGGCTTCCAGAAGTTTGGTGCCAATGAGTGGGACGAACTGCGCACGCGCTTCCGTGCGCCGGCCAAGCGCGACGCGGCGGAGTAGCCCGGTGGTACAAAAAATTGATCTCATCATTACGGGTGGGCGTGTGATCGACCCGTCGCAAGGCATGGTCGACGGTGTGGCCGAGGTGGCCTTCGGGGATGGCAAGGTGGTCGGTGTGGGCGCACCGGGTTCGTTTGCGCGTGGTCCAGAGACGGACGTACGCGATGCGAGCGGGTTAATCGTTACACCGGGCCTGATCGACCTTCATACGCATGTATACTGGGGTGGTACGTCACTTGGTATCGATGCCGATGATTTTGCGCGGTCCAGTGGCGTTACGACCTCGGTCGATACGGGTTCAGCCGGGGCCGGTAATTTCGCTGGCTTTCGGGCGCATGTGATCGAGCCGAGCCAATCGCGTATCCTGGCCTACCTGCACGTCTCGTTTGCCGGAATCTTCGCCTTTTCTAAAACGATCATGGTTGGAGAGAGCGAGGACATCCGCCTGATGGCGCCGGCTGAGACAGCGCGCGTTGCAGATGAAAACCGAGATTGTATCGTTGGCATCAAGGTTCGCCTAGGGCGGAAAACGTCCGGTGTTCACGGCACGGGGCCTCTCAATATTGCGCTTCAGGTGGCTGAGGAAGTCGGCATGCCGATTATGGTGCACATCGATGAGCCGCCACCGTCCTATGAGGAAGTGCTCGATCTGATGCGCCCCGGGGACGTGCTAACGCACTGTTTCCGCCCGTTTCCAAATACGCCGGTCAGTGCGCAAGGGGCGATCAAGCCCGCTGTTCTCGATGCCCGCCGCCGCGGCGTTATCTTCGACATCGGGCACGGTAAGGGCTCGTTCTCGTTCAAGGTCGCGCGCCAGATGCTCGCGAACGGCTTCGAGCCCGATACGATTTCGTCGGATGTTCACCAGTTGTGCATCGATGGGCCGGCTTTTGATCAGGTCACGACCATGTCGAAGTTCCTGGCACTTGGCATGGACCTTCACGAGGTCGTCAGGGCCTCGACGGTCAACGCTGCCTTCGCGTTGAAGCGCCCGGAACTCGGCACATTCAAGGCCGGCGCCGCGGGGGATGCCACCGTCCTGTCGCTGCGCGATGGTGAATTCGCACTCACTGACGTTGTCGGTGAGACAGTGACCAGCAAACAAAAACTGTTTTCAGAAGGTGTCGCCATCGGCGGTCGCTGGTGGCATGGTGAGGTTAAACAGGCGGCGGCTTAACGCAACGGGTACGCTGACCGATATATATTGAGGAGACGACCGATGGCGAAGGCTGAAGATCTGCGGGTCAAGTTCAAGGACATGATTGCAAGCGGAAATATGATTACGGCGCCAGGATGCTACGACGGGCTTACTGCCACCTTGATATCGCAATCAGGCTTCGATTGCGCGTACATGACGGGGGCCGGCACCTCGATTGCGAAGGGCTATCCGGATTTTGGCCTGATGACGATGACCGAAATGGTCGCGAACGCCGAAACAATCGCTAACGCCGCGAACTGCCCCGTCATTGCGGATGCGGATACGGGCTATGGCAACGAACTCAATGTGACGCGCACGGTACACGAATATGAGCGCGCGGGCGTTACCGGCATACATCTCGAGGACCAGGGTTTTCCGAAGAAGTGTGGTCATCTCGATGACAAGGAGATTATCCCGCTTGAGGATTATCTCGCCAAGATCCGCGCGGCTGCCGCGGCGCGCCGCGATGCAAATTTCCAGATCATCGCGCGCACCGACGCCCGTGCGCCGCTTGGTTTTGAAGAAGCTGTTCGCCGAGGCAACGCCGCGCTCGAGGCCGGTGCTGACATCGTATTCCTCGAAGCGCCGCAGACACTCGACGAACTCAAGTCCGTACCAAAGGAAATCAACGGACCCTGCCTGTTCAACTATGTCGAAGGTGGCAAAACGCCGAAGATCGAACTCAGCGATGCTTCAGCGATGGGCTTTGCTATTGCGATCCTGCCGGGCTTCCTGCTG
>CAZWCL010000022.1:0-15931 GCA_964632265.1 uncultured Hyphomicrobiaceae bacterium
TCGTACGCAAGGGCGTTGCCGGGGCTCAGCTCGAGGCGTGACATGTCTAAAATCTCCATCGCTTATAGGGGTGGTTTTACGCCGGGGTCGTTGCTTGAACGGCTTGGCACGATAGCGCTGATGCTGCCCGTTTTTTGTTCGCCGGTGAACGGGATTTAAGCATACGCTTGACTTTTCGGCCGCCGTATCCGACCACAACGTAGGCTGCAACCGGTTTTTATTCCGGAACAGTACAAACATCCTATGGGAGGATTCCAGTGAAGTATACGCTAGGCTTGATCGCCGCTGGCGCTGTCGCGCTCACATCCGCATTATCTCTCGCAACTGAGGCCGAAGCGAAGAAGATTCAAGTCCAGGCAAGCTCGAAATCGGGTGACTGGGCGCACCGCTTCATGACCGATACGTGGGCCCCTAAGCTCAAGGAAATGACCAACGGTCGCCTCGAGATAGAAGTCCTGCCAACCAAGGCCGTTGTTCCACACCGCGAAACCATTGACGCTGTTGCGAACGGCATCCTCGATGGCGACCTCAATGCCGTTGCCTATTTCGCTGGCCGTGACCCTGTCTTCGCGATTCTCGGTGACCTGATCGCCGGTTACGACACCGTCGATCAAAAACGCGCGTTCTACATGCACGGTGGCGGCAAGGAAATTCTGCAGAAAGCCTATGACAAGTACACCAAGGGCAGACTGCACGTCATCGGCGTCGGCCCTTACGCCAAAGAAGCACTGGTCTCCAAGAAAGAAATCAGCACGGTAGACGGCCTGAAGGGCGTCAAGCTCCGTTCGCCCGAGGGTCTCGCATCGGAAGTTTTCAAGCGCGTTGGCGCGGCTCCGGTGTCGCTGCCGTTTTCGGAAGTTTATACGGCGCTTGAAAAGGGCCTGATCGACGCCGCCGATGCCTCTGCTTTCATCAACAACGAAGCCTCGGGCATGCATAAGGTTGCAAAGTTCCCGATCTACCCCGGCATTCATTCGATGGCCGTGCTTCAGTTCGTGATCAACAAGGACGTCTGGGACGGCCTGTCGAAAGCAGATCAAACCGCTCTCGAGGTCTGGTACTATGCCGCTTACGAGAACATGCGGCGTGAGGCTGACCTCCAGGACCGTGGCGTTGCCGAAAAATATGCTGATGGCAAAGACGTCAAGGTCATCGACTGGAATAGCGAAGAGCGTGCGAAATTCCGCGAGATCGCCGTCGGCGCTTGGAAGGATTTCGCAGCAAAGTCCGATCTCGCGAAGGAAGCGCTCGATGCGCACATCTCGTTCATGACGAAGATCGGCCTCCTGAAGGGCGACATCTGATCCAGTATGATCTGGCTTCGGACCGGCAAATATTTCTCCGGTCCAGGCAACGGATGACAACAAGCCGGGTGGGCGCTCATGGAGCGCCCACCGGGCTACCGTGACCACCCGAACTCGCTTTTCCTGAACTTCGCTGGCCGATCTCGCATTGGCCCCCCTGTCGTCTACGGCGCGCGTTCTCGCCGCTGCCGGACGCATAACGGACAGAAGGCCAATCCCATGGTTGCCGGCGCAGAAATCGAACGTCTCCCGAATCAAACCGAAGGCACAGTTGTCGCGCGCAGTGTCGATCACGTCAGCCGCTTCTTCGGCCTTGCCGTTGGCAATCTCTATATCCTTTGTGCCGTGTTCACGCTCTACGAAGTGATCGCGCGCTATGTTTTTAACGCCCCGACACAGTGGGCGTTTGAAGTCGTGATGGTCCTCTGCGCCACGGCCTGGATGCTCTCCGCCGGCTTTGTCACGCTGCAAAAGCGCCATATCGGCATTACCGTCTTTTACCTGATGGCGAGCGATCGCACCCGTTGGTGGCTGGATCTCTTCGCCATGATCGTCGGCGTCTTCGCGCTTTACATGCTGATCAGCGACACACTGATCCGCGCCCTAGATTCGATCGACCTCATTGAGCGTGCCGGAACCGGCTGGAACTCGCCCCTTCCGATGATCCTGAAGACCGTCCTTGTCGCCGGCCTGTTCCTCTATCTGATGCAGCTTCTCATGAACCTCTCGCGCCACTTCCAGTCGCGCGCGATCGAGTTTGGCATCCTGCTGCTCACCGCCCTGATCGTCGGCCGGTACCTGCTTCAGATTGGCCACCACTACATGGGCGTCGAGAGTGTTTTCGGTCAGGCAGATGAAGCCATCAACAGTCTGGGCTTCCTGCTTAATCCGCGCGAGTACGGCATCAACGTGCGCGAGTACGGCATAGGTGTCGTCTCGCTCGGCATTGTCGCTGTTCTGTTGCTCTTGATGATGACCGGTATGCCGCTCGGGATTGTCACGCTCATCATATCCGTCGTTTGCGCCTTCCTGTTCTTCGGGCCCAAGGGGCTTTATCTCGTCTCGACGAACGCGTTCGGCCTCCTGGAGAAATATCCGCTCGTTGCCGTCCCGCTGTTTGTCCTGATGGCGACCATTCTTGAGCGCGCGGGCATCGCCGAAGACTTGTTCGATGCCATGTCGATTTTCGCTGGCAACCTGCGCGGCGGCGTGGCGCTGCAGACGACCATCGTCGCCGTCATCCTTGCTGCCATGTCCGGCGTTATGGGCGGTGAGATCGTCATGCTTGGTCTCGTCGCCCTGCCACAGCTGCTCCGCCTGAAGTACGATCGCAAACTGGCGATAGGTCTGATTTGCGCCGCCGGCGCGCTTGCAACGCTCATCCCGCCGTCCATCGTGATGATCGTCTATGGCCTCTCCGCTGATGTTGCCATTGGTGATTTGTTCGCCGCCGGTTTCGTTCCCGGTCTGATGTTGGCGACCTTCTATGTCACCTACGTGCTCGTTCGCTGCAACATCAACCCGGCCCTTGCGCCGACAGCCTCCGAGATCGCCGAGATGCAGGGCCTCGATGGCAAGCAGGAGCTTGGCGGCCATCGTGTCTTTGCCGTCGCACTCTGTATCCTGCTGATCGCCTGTGTCATGGGCTCGATCTATGCCGGCATTGCCTCGGTCACCGAAGCCGCTGGCGTCGGTGTCTTCGGCGCGATTTTTGTTGCCGCCGCCCGTCACCGCTTCAACTACGAGCTGCTGCGCGATTCACTGGCCAACACCATGGCTGTCGTTGGCACCATTATCTGGCTCATCCTTGGCGCCGTTGCATTCGTCGGCCTTTACAACCTCATCGGCGGCGCCGACTTCATGCGCTCGCTCTTTGAAGGTCTTGGGCTGCCGCCGCTCGGTGTCGTCTTCGTCATGATGGGTATCCTGGTGATCCTCGGCACGTTCATGGAGTGGATCGCGATCATCTTCATCACGGTCCCTGTGTTTGCCCCGGTCGTGAAGCAGATGGGCCCCGAACTCGGCATGGAGCCCTCCTGGGCTGCTGTCTGGTTTGGCATCCTGTTCGTCATGAACATCCAGATCTACTTCCTGTCCCCCCCGTTTGGCCCGGCTTGTTTTTGGCTGAAATCGGTGGCCCCGAAGGACGTCACGTTGCAGGAAATTTTTGTCGCGGTGCTGCCGTTCATCGCGCTCCAGATCATTGGAATGCTGCTCGTGATGTTCATCCCCGAAATCGCGCTCTGGCTGCCTCAGGCGCTGAATCCAACCTAACCGCTCGCCGGACCGGGTGCCCGCTTGGCACCAAGGCGGCGCGCCCAAAGGGCGAGCTTGCCAGTCCAAAGCAACAGGAGACACTCATGGTTGAAGAAGAAGATCCGCAGATCTCCAACTACTACGGCGTCTGGCCGACCATCTTGGGCTTTGCTTTCGGGATTGGCCTGACGGTTTTTATGTTTGCGCTCGCCGACGGCTTCACTCACTAGCGAGCGGCCGCCTCTCATCTTGATGCGCCCCCTCTTGCCTCCCTGGCGCCGGCTCGCAGGCCTGACCTGCGGTCCGCGCAACCCACTTGCTGACCACCGCGCCGGGCCTCGCTTGCGTCCTCATCTCGACATCGTGAAATCGCGTGATCTCAACGGATGATATTCTCCCGGAGTTCGCGCGCATGCGTTGCCACCCAACTCTCGGCGCGCGCCTAATGGCGGCCACGATTCGATGGTTGTGGAAGCGATGCGACCAGCCGCCCTTCGCCGCGCGACAGCCTGAGCCCGTTTCCTCGCTGTCCCGTAATCCGGTGCCCCATATCTTCCCACAAAATTAGTTTTCGCTGAAAGATGCCGATGACCGATCGAACGCCAAGCCCTGACATGTCGGCTGCAGGTAATCCCCCCGTTCCGGCGAAGCGCGCGCGTGACATCCGTCTCGATTTCTTCCGCGGCGTATGTCTCTTCATCATCTTCATCGCTCACATCTTCGGCAATGCCTGGGCGCAGTACATTCCGGCTCGTTTCGGCCTTTCCGACGCCGCTGAGATTTTCGTTTTCTGCTCAGGCATGGCATCCGCCGTGGCCTTCGCCAGCGTGTTCGTCGCCCGCGGCTGGTTCATGGGATCAGCCCGCATCGCCCATCGCATTTGGCAGGTCTACTGGGCTCACATCGGCGTCTTCCTCGTGTGCATGGTCATTATGGTGCTCATCGACCGCAACCTGGATACCGGCGAAGACTATGTCCGTGGCTTGATGATGGAGCACCTTTTCAATGAAAATGCGCGCGCGACCTGGGTGGGCCTGCTCACCCTCACCTACGTGCCGCCGTTCTTCGACATCTTGCCCATGTATCTCGTCATCCTGATGATGGTCCCCATCGTCATGTGGCTCGCATCATTCAGTCCGTACCTCGCGATCGCCGCTGTCGTGGTCACATGGTTCGTGTCCGCTCTCGGATTTCTGGATATGTCCCGCGCGCCGTGGAGTAACGAGACATGGTTCTTCAACCCGTTCTCCTGGCAGCTCACCTTCTTCACCGGCTTCGCCTTCATGCGCGGCTGGCTGCCGACACCTAAATACGACATTCGCCTGGTTATCCTCGCGGCTCTCTATCTTCTGTTATGCCTGCCGCTTGAATGGGCGCCCCTGCTCGATACGTTTCCCGTGCTGCGTGATACGCGCGCCTGGCTGCATCCCGTCATCGAGAAAACCCACGTCGGCGTCCTGCGTTATCTGCATTTTCTCGCGCTCGCTTATCTGTCTTTCGTGGCCGTCGGCGAGGGTGGCAGACGCCTCAAGGGGCCGGTCGTTCGCGTCATTTGCAAGGTTGGCCAGCAGTCGCTCGGTATTTTCCTGTTGACGCTCGTCCTGTCCTTCTCGGCGGGCGCACTGCTGAACGTCCTCGGCCGCACCTACTTTACGGTACCGCTGGTCAATCTGGGCGGCATGGCGATCATGGTCGCTACCGCCTACGTCTTGGCCTGGTTCAAATCCGTGCCGTGGAAAGCGCCGCCCAAAAAGAGCGCACCGCCAGCCACCGCCTACCCGTCCGCGAAAACCCAGTCATCGCCCGTACCGGCCGAATAGCGGTGAGTGCAAACCACCCTCCAGGGAGCGCACGCGACCCGGCCCTTAGGGCCGCGCCCGCGCAGGCGCAGGCCAGCTCTGCTGGCCGGCACGCGCCGTGAGCGAAAACAAGAGCGAAAAAACGAAGCGCAAACTAGCGTGAAGCTTCGTTGGCCTCCCGCATGGCTCTTGCCTCGGCTCGTTTGACCTGTGATTCTCGCACAACCAGATACACGCCGGCCGCCACGATGATCAGCGCGCCCGCGATCGTGAACATGTCCGGCACATCGCCCCAAATCGCGTACCCGAGCAGCGCCGCCCAAACCAGTGCCGTATAGCGATAAGGCGTGACCAGCGCCGCATCACCTAGCCGCAACGCTGTGATCGTCAGAAAGTGCGCGAGCACATTGAGCCCGCCGGCCAGAACAACAAATCCGATGTGCTCCGGTGCAAGCGGAACCCAAGCAAACGGCAGCGAGCACGCGGCCACCGCGATAACGAAGACGTTGGACCAGAACAGGATCGAGTTTGTGCTATCGGTGCGGTGCAGGATCCGCGTGGTGATATCCCGGAACGCGCTCGCACACGCTGCCGCCACCGGGATCAAAAGCAGCCAGGAAAACGATGTGCCGCCGGGACGTATAATGACGAGAACGCCAATGAAGCCTGCGATGATCGCCCCCCATCGGCGCGGACCGACCGGCTCGCCGAGTGTCGCTGCGGAAAGCGCGGCCACCACGAGCGGGCTTGCGAACACGATCGCCAGCGCGGTCGAAAGCGGCAAGGCGACGACGGAAGCGGCGATCAGCACCGTCGAGAACGTAAAGAAGCTCGCCCGAAGCACTTGTCCGCCGCCGTTACGGACCTTGAGCGTACCAAGGCCTTCGGTCGCGGTAATGAATGCCGTCAGAAGAACCAACGCGCTGATTTGCCGAAAGAATATGATCTCGCCGAGCGGATAGTGGGCCGCCAGAAACTTCGTCACGGCATCATGGCCTGAGAAAACGGCCCCCGCCGCCGACATAGCGAGTATGCCGAGGATTTGCGGAGAAAGCACAGGAAACCGCATGAATAGGAGCCTCTGACATCTCTATTTTGGGGATAGGGTTGGTCGGCCGCACGCCGCAAGCGATCATCGCAGCAAGCCATCGCAGGAAGCCATCCCCTGGTGTGCGCGCCATCGACTTTATCGCGCACGTGCTTGCGACGGCTTGTCAGCCGCGGCGCCGCTTCAAGCCTGTCCCGCCAGAACCGCCAGCGCCTCTCGGTGAAGCGCCTCATTGGCGCTTGCGAGAATCTGGCCACCATGTCGCGCCGCGCCACCATCCCACGTCGTCACGATCCCACCCGCCTGCTCGATGATCGGAATGAGTGCAACGATGTCATAGGGTTCTAATCCCGCTTCGACGACGATATCTATCTGTCCGGCTGCTAGCAGAGCGTACCCGAAACAATCTGTGCCATAGCGGCAAGCCCTGGTCGCCGCATCAAGGCGTTGGAACGCGGCCTTCTCGTCCGCGGTGATAAATATGTCTGGATGCGTGGCGGCGATCTGCGCATCTGCGAGTTTCACGGCCGCCCGCGTCGCCAAAGTGCGCGTCACCCCATCGTATGTGCGCAGGTACGAGGCCGAACCGTTACTCCAAAAGCGGTCACCCGTGAACGGCTGGCTCATCATGCCAAGCCGCGGTTGATGATCGATTTCTAGCCCTATGAGCGTCCCCCAGGTCGGAAGACCGAGAATGAACGCCCGCGTACCGTCAATCGGATCGATCACCCATCGCGTCGCCGCTTCCCCGTCTCCGGACGCGTGCGACAAAGAGGCGGGCGCAAGCGTTTCTCCCATCTCTTCACCGAGGATGGCATGATCCGGATACGTTTGCGTGATCAAGCCCCTCATGGCGGCCTCCACCGCTTTGTCGGCAGCGGTAACGGGGTCGAAATCACGCGGGCCGGCCTTTTCGTCAACGGTCAACTGCGTGCGAAAAAACGGCTGCACGGCATCCTTCGCGATCTCCGCGAGTTGGTGCATAAACATTACAAAACCGTCGATCGACTGAGACATCATTGTCGCTCATTGATTGTTGACACAACCTTTAGTCTGCAGAATCAGACCCGAAGCTGCCCATACCCGGCAACATCGATCATTGCGTCACTTGTGTCACAGTTTAGGGTTGCAATTTAAAAAACAACCAATGAGTTGACTTTTTTCGGACACTGTCAATTGAGACAGGAACCGAATCACACACCAATAGTTAAGGCAGCAGGCAATCTATTGCCTTCTGCGCCCTTCTTGGGCGTTTCCTCCCTAGACTTCAGGCCGCTCTTCATGAGCGGTCTTTTTTTCGGCCGGCTGAACCTCTCCCCCCTTTAACAGCCTGCTAGCCGGAAGTTCGGGACAGCAAGCCCACACCTGCGGATTTTGCAGGCGATGCGTATGGATCACCTCTTAGCTATGCTCCCCTGCAATGCAGAATTGCGTTTTTCGCACTTGCGAATTGTGCGCTGCGGCAATAAATTGATGGAGCGTTATCGATGATCCGTCATCGTTCGCAGCGCCTCTTGGGCGTTTCCTCCCTAGACTTCAGGCCGCTCTTCGTGAGCGGCCTTTTTTTTTGGCGGGATGACGGAGACATCGCAGTTCCCCACGCCCACGCCCCCGGACGATTGCTATTCATTTGCCTCTTAGTTGTTTCGCCCGCGCCTTATTCCGCGGCTGCACGGCTTTCCAAAGCGTTGGGAATATCAATAATCAAACGATCGACGAGTTCGGTAACATCGCGCTTCAAGCGGTTGAACCGTGGCGATCGTTTGAGCGTGCGCTCATTGAGGTAAAGACCGCGGTTGATCTCGATCTGCAAGGCATGAACGTTCTCGGCCGGCCGTCCGTAGTGTTCGGTAATGAACCCGCCGGCATAAGGGCGGTTGAGCTGTGCATGATAGTGCAACGCATCGATAGCCTCGCGAACGACGCGCGTCACCCTGAAATCGCACGACCCGCCGAACCGATCGCCCAGAATGAACTCCGGACGTGCCGAGGCCGGAAACGCAAGTGAGGCCGACGGCATCGAATGGCAATCGATCAGCACCGCATATCCGAACTTCTGGCGCGTGCGCTCGACCAGATGTTGAAGCGCATCATGGAACGGGCGGTAGAGACGCTCGATACGCTCCATCGCAACGCCGAGCGGCAGCGGAGCATCATAGATTTCTTCGGCCTCGGCAACGACGCGCGGAATTGTGCCAAGTCCACCGATCACCCGCATTGTTTGCGCATTGGCATACTCGGGCAGCGGCTCTTCGAATAACTCCGGATCGAGTTCGAACGGCTCGCGGTTGACGTCGATATAGGCGCGCGGAAAGTTGGCGACGATCAGAGGTGCCCCGGCTGCGGGCGCGTCGCCGAATAGCTCGTCGACAAAGCAGTCTTCCGACTTGCGCAGGCTGAGCGGATCGAGTCGGCTCCGAGATAGCAGCGCACTTGGATACGTCCGCCCGGAATGCGGCGAACAAAAAACCAGCGGCGTTGTCTGGACCAGCGGTTCGCGGATTTCAAACGGTGGCTGCAACTCGGTCGTAATGGAAGCGCGTTCGCGGTGTGGCATCTGTCAGAACTTATCCTGGACCTCGCCACAGCGCAGGTCATTGTCACTTTGAATAGGGAGCTTCCACAGCTTACAGAGCGTCTCTCGGATGGAGAGTGGGCAATACCGACCCCGTCCATCAACCACGAGAAATGATCATGGCTCCCAGGTTGTTGCGAGTGTGCGATTATGGGGCAGTTGTTGCAAGTGCGAAAACGGATCTATCACTCTGGCGTTCGCCCGCGGTAGGGTTGTGCGCCGTGCGAAGCGCTGATCATGTGCCGTCGGGCTGAAAAACAACTGTAGATAACCTGAATGGCGCGGGTTCACCCGTCGTTTACCATACGTGGGCCACTCTCCTGTGGCCGACCGGCATTCTCGCCCCCCTGCGAAAGTTAGATCTGGGTACCACCACAATGACTGCCAAGCCATCGAGCCTGCCACTGCGCCGGATATTACTCGCCGAAGACGAAGATTCGATGCGGGGTTTCCTGGAGCGTGCCTTGATAAACGCAGGCTACGAGGTTGCCGCCTTCGCGGACGGCCAGCAAGCCTACGACCGCCTCCAGGAAGAAGCATTCTCCCTTCTGCTCACCGACATCGTGATGCCTGAGATGGACGGCATCGAGCTTGCTCGTCGCGCCAGCGAACTCGATCCCACTTTGAAGATCATGTTCATAACCGGCTTCGCAGCCGTCACCCTGAAAACCGACGCGACACCAACCGATGCGCGCGTGCTCTCTAAACCCTTTCACCTCAAAGAACTGGTTGGCGAGATCGACGCTCTTCTCGTCGACTGATGTCCAGGTCGCGCGCCAGACACCTGCAGAGCGTTGATTTTTTGCTGTCTGAACTCTTGCCAGCCGGGCACCTTCTCCCGTATAGGAAGCATCTTCGAGCGCGCGCTTCGCATCATGACGCAAAGCGTTCCGGGCGGTTAGCTCAGCGGTAGAGCACTACGTTGACATCGTAGGGGTCACTGGTTCAATCCCAGTACCGCCCACCATTTCCTCTTGGTCTGTCGACGCTTCACAAGTCGCTCCATGCATCGGCGTGCAGTCTCGCACCCATGCACGGCGCGTACGCCGTTTCCGCCGCGTCGTACGTACGCAATAAGATCCCGCCGGCGCAAACGAACTCATCAGCCCTTTTCGAAAACTTCCCTGTTTACGGCGTTTTCGATATTCGGCTGACCGTCCAGAACGCTGAGAACGTTGAGTACCGCAGCCCGTCCCATCCGCTCCAGTGCCTCCCGCGTCACACCCGCCATGTGCGGCGACGTGATCACATTTTCGAGCTTCAGAAGTGGATTGTCGAGATTTATGGGCTCATCGACGAATACGTCGAGGCCCGCGCCTGCCAGCTTTTTTTCCATCAGCGCGTCATAGAGATCCTGCTCATCGACGATGCCACCGCGTGCGGTGTTGACGAGGTAGGAGGTTGGTTTCATGACCGCGAAGCGGTCTTTGTTGAACAGGCCGATTGTCTCCGGCATTTTCGGGCAATGGATCGACACGAAATCAGCCTCTTTCAGTGCCGCATCAAGATCGCTGACCGGTTCACATCCTGCCGCTGAAATTTTTTCATCGCTGACGTATGGGTCATAGACGAATACCTGCATATCCATTGCAGCACACCTCTTCGCCGTCCGCGAACCGATGCGCCCGAAACCAACCACAACGACCTTTTTTTCAAAAAGGTCGAATGGCACCCATTCCATCCGGTTCGGCCATTCGCCCGAGCGCACGACATTGTCGAGTTCGCTCGACCGCTTCGCGAGCCACATCATCATGAACATCGCCTGTTCGGCGACCGACGGCGAATTCGCCGTGCCGGCGATCATCACCGGAATGCCGCGCCGGGTATGTTCTTCGACGTTCACGGCATCATAGCCGACCCCGATGCGCGCCGTCACTTCGAGCGCCTGCGCCGCATCGATCACCTCGGGCGTAATCTGTGTCGCCCCGAGCGTCCAACCACTGACCGGCGATTCCTTTTTCACAAGGTCCAGAAACTCGTCGTTCGGCAGCATGTGCGGAAAATAGATCTGTTCGACATCGCCGCGCTCATCGAGAAGCTTGCGCGCGCTGGGGGCCAGGGAAGTGGAAAGGAGGAGTTTTTTCTTGTTGGTGGACATGAAGAGCGCGCCTGCCGGTAGGTTGGTGGAAACGATCGCAAGAATATCTGCGCGTCATCGGCGCGGGAACTGCCCCCGCCGACAAATCAGGCATCGAATGGCCCTATTAGGCGGGCGAACCATGGGCGGCGAGGTTCCCCCGACGGCATCGCGGCCCAACCGAACGATCTTGCTTTGGCAGACCTGCGTTAGCCTTGAGGCCCAGCCACCGTCCGCGTGCGACCGTCGCGGCGTTCGGTCACGAGCGCCAGTATAACGGTTGCCAGCATGAAGCCGGCCGACACCAGAAACACCAGCCGCGGCGCGTCGTAGTCCATGATTACGCCGTACATCAGTGGCCCGACGATGCTGCCGACGTTAAACCCCGTCGACACGATACCGAACGCCCGTCCGGCTGCCCCCGGCGGTGCTGCCTTGCGCACCAGCATGTCCCTGGACGGCGTGATGACGCCAGCGAGGAAGCCGGCGGCCGCCAACATCATCATGAGTGCAACCGCCGACGGCGTCAGCCATGCAATACTCCCGACAATCAAGGCGTTAAGAGCAAAGCAGAGCGCCGCCACACCGCCGTGGTGCTGCGTTCTGTCAGCCAGGAACCCACCGGCGAGAACGCCGGTCGCCGCAAACCCGAGAAACAGCGTCACCGCGAGTGAAGCTGTCTCGTAGTTCAGGCTGTAGCCGCTGATCAGGGCGACGACACCGAACCCATTGATGCCGCCCGTCGACAGGCCAAGCAGTAGAAAGAAGACCATGAGCATCAACATAGCCGGCGAGCAAACGTCGCGGAACGTCGTTACCCTGGCGGCGCTCGTCGCCCCCCGTCCGGCGTCGTCCTCTTTTTTGGGCGCGGACGCTTGCGTCGCCTCGCGGCTATCCGGCAGGCCAATGAAGATCAGCAAAAGTGCGATCGCCGGCCCGAGCCCGCCGGCCACCAGCAGCGCCGTCCCAACACCCGCTTCCGCTGCCAAGAGCGCCATCATGACAGGCGACACCGCACCGCCCAGGAAGCCGGCAAACGTGTGAATGGAAAACGCCCGCCCCATGCGTCGCTCATCCATCCCGATGCTCAGTAAAGCATAATCAGCCGGATGATAGACGCTATTGGCGAGGCCCGCCAGCGTTGCGCCGATCAATAGCATCGGATAGCTCGGCAACAGCCCGATCGCCATGAACGCCGCCCCGCCAAGCGTAAGCCCTGCGATCAGAATTCCCCGGGCACCGAAGCGGTCGACCAGCACCCCCATCGGCGCCTGGGTGAACGCCGAGATCACGCCGAACAGCGTCACGGCGAGGCCGAGCTCCACGTAACTTACGCCGAGTTCCGCCTTGAGCAGCGGGAACAGCGGCGGCAACGTCATGATGTGCACATGACTGAGCCAATGCGCGGCCGAGATGCCGAACAGCGTGCGTGCCTGGCTGCTTTTCCCGCCGGGCGTGGGGCGGATTGCCGTGTTGGTGGTCGTCGTCATTCGCAGTGCTGAGCCTGTGCATCTGGCGGCGTCGTAACGCTCTCGTATCGAGCGCACCAGCATAGCTCAACAACGCGCCCGTGCGCACCGACACATGATCTCATCCGCTACATGCTGCCACGCCCTGCGCGCGGTTCACCAGCCGTCATGTGGTCTCCGTCGGCTTAACAGCAGCAAGCCGCGGTGCGCCTCTACCATCGCGAGCGTATCCAACCGGCAGTACACGAGAAGTTCATTCCGCAAGGCATCGGCCTTGTCACGCGCTAGCCCCCCGCGGACGATCTGCTGAAAGGCTCTGGCCGCCGCCGCCCCATCGACCACGTCTACGAGGCCGTCGTAGGAAAATTGTGGTGCGAGCGCCTTGCCGACCTGCTTGATCGACAGCGAACCGTTGAACGCCTCGAGATACACGTGATCGCGGACGATCACGTAGAGGTCGACGAGTCGTGCCATGATCCGCTCGAGCGCATCGGCGTAGTGTGGCAGCAGTGCCGCCAGCTCGCCGAGCACGCCGCGTTCGTAAGCCGAATAGACGACGATTGGCCAGTCGCCATCTCCGCCCCGGCCTGGATCACGGCCAGACCCAACCCCATCAATTGCCGGCTCCAGTGCGCCGATCAACGACACGACGAAAGCCTCGCGTGGATCGTCCGCCCCTTCGGCCAGAAACGAACTATGCTCAAGCTGCCCGGTGCCATCGTCGGTATGCAGCGACCACTGAAAAGGAATGCGTTGGTAGGGCCGGGTGCCTGCATAAACCGGCACGGCAGGATTCATCGCTTCGAAATCGAGATAGCCGGTCCGCCCGTTGAGGGGCGCCAGCGCATCTTCGAGCCCCCGCGAAATATAGGGCCGCCCGGACACAATGACGTCGCGCATGCGATCTTGATGGAGGGTCAGCGGAAAGCTCTCGGGAATATCCCTGATCCGTTCGATCCGGGCGTCACTCAGCGCATCAAACTTCGCTTGCGACAGGCGCGGCAAGTGAAGCATCCAGTCGCTGGGTTTGGCCGCCGTACAGTGCCCCCAATAGTCGCAATTCGCCGGACAATGCGGACTTGGCGCGATTGCCGGCTCATCGCCCTGGTTGAGAATCGACAGGTGCTCCGGCAGCAATCGCCTGACATTTGCGGTCTCCGCGCGAACCTTGTCCTGGATATCATCGCGCTTGAAGAAGCGTCGCCAGTCGATGGGTCCGCCTTCGTAGGCATACGTCGTGTCGACGTGCACGAGTTCTATCGAACTGAGCGCGATGCCACACTGTTCGATGACATACGCCTGCACCGCTGCATCGTCGACATAGCGCGCCTTCATCTTCGTCGATGACTTGACTTCACGCAGCCCCCATGTCCCACCCGGCATCCGCTCCAGCACATCGGCGCGGATGCGCACGCCGCCATATTCAAAAGCCGCTTCGAAGATCGCAGGCGTCACCGGATCTGCCATCAGGTCATGCGTCCGCGCCACTGCAGCGTCATGCTGCCAGGGTGCCTCCGCGACGAGCACCCCGTCCGGGAAGAGTTCGTGCGCCTTTTCGCCGATTTCGATGCCAACCGCTGCCGGCGATCCCGACTCCGGCTCGCTGTAAGCCAGCCGCTGGTGCCACGAAAGCCAGAGTAGCCGTTGACACGTGACGCCTCGGACATAGCTGGATTTGGTGAGATACGGTTGAGTGTCGCTCATGCGCCGCCGCCTTTGCCAGGGTGGATCGGTTTCGCCGATTAAATAGTCACCTAGGCGATTCGAGGCGATGATCTCATCGTAGCGGATTTTGTCCGGGCAATGGCGGCAGGTTCGGGTCACGGTTGCGGCGCAGTCGCGCCCGTAATCGCGCACGCTGTGCGGCCGGATCGGTCTTGGCATGAACCACCGGTTTCGGTACCGGACGCGGCCATTGAAAGTCGTCGGCCCGGCCAGGCTTCGGGTCCAGCCTCTCGCCCTTCCCCCATACCTTGAAGAACACTGATTGCGTCGGTGAAAGCCGGCGTTGGCGCAACGCCAGCGCGGTCTGGTCTGCCGGGCTCACTGTGCTGAGCAGCGGCACGCCGCCGCCGATCACCTGGACTGCATTGTCGCCGAGCTGTGCCGGCTTCTGAGGTGAACGATTGCGCGTCACCAGCGCCATCACGGCCGCCGAGAGCGCTGGCCGCGGCAGGTCGAGCTTGATACTCGTCGCCTTGTTTTCCACCATTGCCGTTATCGTCGCACGGCCATTATCAGCGCGACGCGCCCCAAACGTCCGGTCCGCCGCCGCGCGTCCCCCTGCTCCGGCTTTCCGCCGGGCGCGCCGCTCATCGAAAACGCCTTGTATGCCGGGCCGTCGCCGCTTTGTCCTGGCAGCTTCACGGGCGCGGCGGATCGAGCTTTGCTCGGTTTCCGATCCGGCCAGCGATACAACCCGATCAGCTTTGACACTATTCAGGTCGCGTCGGATCATTCTGACGACCAACTGCGCAATCTTTGCATAGCCGCGCTGCGTAAAGTAGACGCCATCCTTGCTGCGAAGCAGCTTGATCGTACCGTCGAGGTCGGGCCCGTAGCGGTCGTACCCCCCTTTTTCATCGAGAAACCTCGAATAGACGTCGATGAAGTTGACCCCATTCACATATGCGCGCTCCCGCACGAGCGCGTTGATCATCCGGAAGCCTTCGCTGTGGTCGCGCCGTCTGACGACCGGCAATCCAACCCAGTAGACCGCGCCTTTATTGGCCTTCAGCGCCTTCATGACGCTATCCACGCGCACTGCGTATTTGCGCTGCCATGTCTCGCTGGCGAAGCGGTCCTTGCTCTGGCCGGGTGTGAATACCGAGCCAATTTCTCTTGCCCCGAACATCACAACCGCCATATCGATCGGCGTGCCGCTCCGGCGTGACCGGATCGCTTCGACATGGCGGTCCCAGTTCGAACGGCGCAGCGACCTGACCTCGATGACCTCCCCATGCAGTCGGACACGCGCCATCGTGCGCAGCGACGCGTCGAGTTCGGGTTTCAGCCCCGTGGCCATCCTGTCGCCGATCAGGTGCAGTCGGTAGACATCGCCTTCAGGGAATGGATTGAGCGTCCCGGCCTTGAGATCACTTGTCTGCGCTGTTGCTGTCCCGGCCGTGGCGGCGCTCATGGCAAGTGTGACGACGACACCGCGTACGCTCGAAAGACCGCCGGCATGCGGGACGCGCTGCCAAGAGAATTTCCGCCTGGGCCGGGAACGCCTCTTCGGCCGTGCAGTGGCCCGCGTCCTCGCCTCGCCGCCGCGCCGGCCGGCCGTTAGGGCCGAGAGGCGTGAACAAAGAGATACCGGTCCCAATTCCGCGAAAATCGGAACTGGCTGAGATGTCAAAAAGCGAACTGTCCGCCGCAATAGATCCATTGCGCTGTCCGTGTC
>CAZWCL010000023.1:0-15704 GCA_964632265.1 uncultured Hyphomicrobiaceae bacterium
GCCGACGATGGTGATGGCTGGGCGGTCGCTACGACAACCCTGATGCATGAGCGGCGCGGAGCCGATGCGTTGCGACGCCAGGCAAAGGCTTCGGACCGCCCGGAGCGTATTTACAGGGAACAGGCCGAGGAGATCGCTACGGCGCTTGAGCCCTATACCTGGTATCCACAGCGTGCGGGCCGTACCGATCTTGTCATGGAGCGCGCGCACGAGACCGGTGCGATCAACGATCCGGCGGTGCGTCAGGAAATTGCCAAGCTGCTGATCATGAATAAGTGCGCGGAGTGGACAGCCCGGCGGGCCCGTGCCGCGCAGGCTCAAGGCCGTCCGCAGGGGCCTGAGGGGTCGCTTGGAAAACTTGCGTCGAGTTACGTCGCGCGTGCCGCCAATCGTGTTCATACGATGATCAGCGGACCCGAGGCGCTTTTGAGCGGACCGGACAGCGCGATGGACGGTGTCATTGCCGAGGTTTTGGTGTCGACACCGGCGATTTCGATTGCGGGTGGCACAGATGAGATTCAGAAGAACATCATCGCCGAACGTGTGCTGGAGATGCCGAAGGAACCGCGCACGGATACGAACCGTCCGTTCAAGGATGTGCCGAAGAACATTGTCGGATAACATCTTCCAGCCCGCCTTGTTGCAATCCGGGTAGATTGCCGGTTTAGGCTACGTGGTGTGCCCTCTTAGTCCGGGCGCGCTAGCGCAAGGTAGCCGTTAACCGCTTGGGCGGCGGCTCTGTGCTAGGCTCGCGCGAGCTTGCCATTCCGTGATAACCCTGTATGCGACCGCTTATGTCCGATACTGCACCCCAGCGACGTATTTTGCTCGTCATCACCGGTGGCATCGCGGCCTATAAATGCCTCGAACTCATTCGCCGGGTCCGCGAGCGTGGTATTGCCGTGCGCTGTGTGATGACCGAGGCTGCGGCTCAGTTCATTACGCCGCTTTCGGTAGGTGCGTTGACAAACGATAGGGTTTTTACCGATCTGTTCGACCTCAATGATGAGCGGGAAATCGGTCATATAAGATTGTCGCGTGAAGCTGATCTGATCGTGGTCGCGCCGGCCACAGCTAATTTTCTCGCCAAGATGGCCAATGGGCTGGCGGGAGATCTTGCGTCATCGGTGATGCTAGCAACGGACAAATCCGTGATCGCCGCGCCCGCCATGAATCCGCGAATGTGGTCACACCCGGCCACCCGACGGAATATCGCACAGCTCAAGGAGGATGGGATCGCCTTCATCGACCCGGGCACTGGTGAAATGGCCGAAAGCGGAGAAGCTGGCACTGGCCGTATGGCCGAGGCATCCGACATTCTCGATGCAATTGAAGCCTACCTCGACGGTGGACGTGGCGATGCCTCAATCTACGGGCCGCTCTCGGGCCGACGTGTTCTGGTCACTGCAGGTCCGACGTATGAGCCGATTGATCCGGTGCGCTATATCGCAAACCGATCCTCTGGCCAGCAGGGATATGCCATCGCGGCAGCTGCAAGTCGGGCTGGCGCTGATGTCACGCTCGTGTCCGGGCCGACAAATATCGCTGGGCCGGCCGGTGTCGAGCTGATCAATGTCGAGAGTGCGCAAGACATGTTGGCGGCGGTTGAAGCGGCTCTGCCGGCCGACGTCGCGATCTTCACGGCGGCCGTGGCCGACTGGCGTGTTGCCGGTAGCGCTGAGCAGAAGATCAAGAAGGGGGCAAAGGGCGTACCCAAGCTGGAGCTGCTTGAAAATCCCGATATTCTGGCGACAGTCGCGAAGCTGCCGTCTGGCGACCGCCCGACACTTGTCATCGGGTTCGCCGCTGAAACAGAGCACGTCGTCAAGCATGCAACCGCCAAGCGCAAGCGGAAGGGCTGTGATTGGATCGTCGCGAATGATGTGTCGGCGGGCACGGGCATCATGGGCGGCAGTCACAACGAGGTGCATTTGATCAAGGCGAATGGCTCATCGGAGGATTGGCCACGGCTCGATAAGGATGCCGTAGCGGAACGACTGATTGCGGCTATTGCGGATGCGGACCTCGCGCTTCAGGCGTGAGCGGGTTACAAATTTCTCCATGACTACGACCCATCAAACGGATCAGGACCCTGGGCCGACGGTCGCCTTCAAGCGATTGGCGCACGGTACCGGCCTCGCTCTGCCAGCGTATCAAACGAGCGGAGCGGCCGGCGTGGATCTTTCTGCGGCCATTGGCGCGGGCAATCCAGTAATTCTACTGCCACGCGCCCGTATGCTCGTGCCGACCGGGTTTGCGGTAGCCGTTCCCCGCGGCTATGAAATGCAAGTACGTCCGCGTTCAGGGCTGGCGGCGAAACACGGCGTCACCGTACTGAACACGCCGGGTACGATCGACAGCGACTATCGAGGTGAAGTGATGGTCGTTCTGATCAATCTCAGCGATGTCCAATTTGAAATCGCGCGGGGCGACCGGATCGCTCAAGCCGTAATCGCGCCGGTCGTGCACGCTGATATCTTGGAAGTCGACAATCTGGATGAAACGCTGCGTGGCACGGGCGGGTTTGGTTCAACGGGGCAGTGAGGAGTACACCGTGTCGAAGCAAACTATTTTGGATGCCACGTCATGAGTCAATTTACCCCGGAAGAAATCGAGCGTTATCGGCGCCACCTCGTGTTGCGAGAGGTTGGCGGTCAGGGGCAGCAGAAGCTCAAGGCTGCGCGCGTCCTGCTTATCGGTGCCGGCGGTCTTGGTTCGCCGATGATCCTTTATCTCGCCGCCGCCGGTGTGGGTACGATCGGTATCGTTGACGATGATGTCGTCTCGCTCTCCAATCTTCAACGCCAGGTCGCGCACCACACGGACGATGTGGATCGCCTGAAGGTAGAAAGCGCTCGCGAGACAATTGAAGGGCTCAACCCGCATGTCGCCGTCGAGACCCATAATATGCGGATCGATCACACGAATGCGCTCGATCTCATCAGCCACTATGACATTGTCGCCGATGGCTCGGATAATTTTGCAACGCGATACCTCGTTTCCGATGCTTGTTACCTCGCGAAGCGGCCGTTGGTTTTTGCGGCGCTCGGTCCATTCGATGGGTACCTGACAACATTCAAACCTCATGAGCGCGATGCAGAGGGTAACCCATGGCCAACGTATCGCTGTCTGTTCCCGGAAGCGCCGACCGGAGAGGCCGTGCTCAATTGTTCGGAAGTCGGTGTGCTTGGCGCGGTGGCAGGCGTCATGGGAACGCTGCAGGCGGTTGAAGTTCTCAAGGAAATTACCGGTGCTGGGCAGTCTGCCGCCGGACAATTGACCATCTATGATGCGCTTGGTGGCAGGTTCCAGACCGTGAAGCTCAAATGGGACCCCAAAAACCCGCTGTCGGGCAAAAACCCGACGATTGGCGACCTTGCCATCCATGCCGGGGCGGAAAGGGCTGCGCAATCGTAAGACGCACTTGGTCTGAATTGGGCCTGGCTTGGAGTGCGAACGCCTGCTTTGCGTCTTCTCAGGCATCTTCAGGTGTCAGGCATTGGCCATTCCGTCGAGTCGCCAGATGCTGCGGCGCCACGCGATGGCAATCGTCATCGTTAGTGCGAGGCCGCCAACCGCATAGCCTGCCGCCATGACCGGAAAGCCGATCAGCGGAATGACGACGCCGGCAAACATCAGTCCGAGCGGTAGAGAATAGATCGCGAGCATGCGGACACCCATCACGCGGCCCCGCATCTTTGGGTCGGATGTTCGCAGCAGCATGAACATCAGCGACAGCATGGATAGGCTCTGCATGAAGCCCGCGCACACCATCAAGAACATGCCGAGCCAATGACTGGTCGTGAATGCGAATGCCAGGAGGGCCAGATGCCATAGTGCTGCAGCCTTGATCATCAGACGGCCGGCGCGAATGCGATCGCGCATCGACGCAAGGGTCAGTGATCCCAAGAGTGCCCCCGTTGCGAAGCTTGCTACCAGGACGCCGAGGCCAGTCTGGTCAACGCCATAAATGTTTTTCGCAACGTACGGCAGCAGGCCGAGGGAAATCGGAAATGCCGTAAAGTTGACCAGGAAGCCGAGCCACATACCGGCTTGGACGTGGGGCGTATTCCATATGTAGGAGATGCCGTCCTGGAAGTCGCGAAACGGCGAGGGCGGTTCATCGCCCTTGGGATCGGGAGGTGCGTGCACCATCATTGTCAGCAGGGCGCCCACTGCATAGCAGAGCGCGACCATCATGTAGGCGGTACCGATCCCGAATGCTGCGAACAAGCTGGCGCCGGTCAATGCCCCAACTATTCGTGCCATGTCGAAGGTCGTTCGCGATATGGCGATTGCGCCGCTTAGATGGTTGGCCGGCACGATGTGTGAGACGAGCGCGCTTCTCACGCCGATGTCGGATGGGCGGACGGCGCCGAGCAATGCTGCGATCACGAAGATCAGCGGCAATGTTGCCTGCCCTGTCAAAAACAGTGTGGTGAGAATGGCTGCGAGCAAGGCGTACGTTGCGCGCATCAGACAAAGAAGATTTCGCAGGCCGATACGGTCGCCGATCACGCCGAAGCCGGGTGCGAGTAATGTGCCGAGGTAATGCAGCGCGCCGATCGTTGTCAGCCAAAAAACCGATTCGGTGGTCACGAGAACGTACCAGCCGAGTATGATGATCTCCATTTCGAATGCCCATGACACCGCGAGGTCGGCCGGCCAGAGAAAGCGGTAGTCGCGAAGCCGAAATGGAGCGAAGAAGCCACTCGCTTCAGGCGCGCGCAGTGGTGCCGCAGCGGTTGGGGCTCCGAGGCTTGCCGCGCGATCAGGCGCCGCGCCGACCGGCAGCGCGGCATGACCATTCGCCGAAGTGGCGTCGCTGGATCGTGCCTTGCCGGTCAAGGGTCAGCTCGAAAAATCGGGTTTGCGTTTCTCGCGAAATGCTGCCATCGCCTCGGCCGAATCCGGATGGCCGGAAAGTTGAACGGTGATGTTCTGTTCGAAGCGGTAGCCATCGCGCAAGCTCATTTCTTCAATTGTGTTGAGCGACTGCTTGGCGAGGCGTATGGCGGCTGGGCTTTTGGCGGCAATGTTGTCAGCGATGTTGCGCGCTTTTGCCATTAATTCGTCCCGCGGCACGCAGGCTTCGACGACACCTAACCGGTAGAGCTCGGGCCCGGACACGCGATAGCCGGTGAGCATCATGCGGCGCAGCGTCGAATGAGAAAAGAGGCGCTGTGCGTGGCGTCCGCCACCCATAAGCCCGACATCGATCTCGGGCAGGCCGAGCGCTGCTTCCTCGGCGGCTAAAAGGATATCGCAGGAGGCCGCAACGGCGAGACCTGCGCCAAGCGCGGGACCGTTGATGGCACCGATTACAGGTTTCTGGCACTCAACGATGGCGTGATAGCTCTCGCGGGTCCGCCGGTTATGCTGCCACTTTTCGCCGGTTTCATGGAGATTGCCACGCGCCTTGAGATCGGCGCCGGCCGAGAAGACTTTGCCGGCACCGGTCAGGATCGCGACGCGCGCTTCCGGCATGTCCGAGATGCAATCGAACACGTAGGCCAGCTCAGTGTTGAACTGTGCATTCTGCGCGTTCACAGGCGGCGCATCCATTGTGACGACGGCAACGTGATCCGCCACTTGCAGGCGAATAAGTTCGGTTTCCATGATATCGGCCTTTAGTCGCTCGGCTTGAGAGTTGCCAGATAGTGAGGCAATGGGCCCAGGGCTGCGATCAGCAGCCCGATGGTTCGAGGCCAATGCGCTGATTTCGGCCGTGATGGCGGCAAGAGGTGGGCGTGGCTTGCCGCCCGCAGCGCTCTATGCCCACGTAAATGCAACTCAATCCTCGAAATGGGGGGCTGAGGCGAATGACCCACCATGGCACGCGATAAACCGATCGTTGATGTCGGGTGCGCCGCTCTTTGCCTCTATTTCCGCGCGGTAGTCTTCGGCATTGTCCTTAGGGTTGAAACCGATGTGTGCGGCCATGTGGTTGTCCCACAGTTTGCTCGCGTTGTTCGATACGCCATAGATCACCGTGTGGGCCACGCGCGGTGAGATCAGGCAGCGCTCGACCAGATGGGTGAGGTCGGGATAGCTAAGCCACGTTGTCAGCATGCGATGATCCAGCGGCTTTGGGAAACATGAGCCGATGCGGACTGACACGGTTTCGAAGCCGTACTTGTCCCAGTAGTATTGGGCGAGCGCTTCTCCGAAAACTTTCGAGACACCGTAATTGGTATCGGGACGGGGATAGACCGAAGCGTCGATGACCTGTTCGCGGGGATAAAAGCCGATGGCATGATTGGAGGAGCCCCATATCAGGCGCCTGACACCGTTTTTGCGGCATCCTTCAAAGATATTGTAGAAACCTGCAATGTTGGAATTGAGCACATTTTCCCATGTGCCTTCGACCGATTGGCCACCAAGGTGAATCACCATGTCAACGTCCCGGGTAATCTCCATCATGAGCTTGGCATCAGCGACGTCGCCTTGAACGATCTCTTCATTCTTAGTTGCCGCACCCATGTCCTTGACGTCTGAAAGGCGCAGGTGATCAGCCATATGGGCGATGTCGGTGCGCAGGTGATTGCCAAGATTGCCTGCGGCACCTGTGATCAAGAGTCGATTGAAACGCGCCATGGGAAGTCTCTCCTCGTTGTCTGGACTGATAGATTCCATTGCAGGTGCAGGCTTTCAATGAACAAGCACTGTTGGCGGAGGCCGGCGTATTTGGCAATGTGCTTGGGCGCTCGGTGATCTCGAGTGCCCGGCAGGGAGCCCCGTGAGATGGATAAGAACAGGCGACGCGAGGACGACCGTCCAATCTGGCAATGGCACGCATCGCGAATTGCGAGCGCGGTGGCCAATGGGCCGGTCTCTGCGCGCGAGGTAATCGAAGCGGTTCGCGAACGCATCGCCCAAACGAATGGCGGCATCAATGCGATTGTCGAGGATCTGGGCGACGAAGCCATGGCCGCTGCGGATGAGATTGATCATGCCATCGCGGCAGGAGACGTGCCGGGTCCGCTTGCCGGTGTGCCGGTGACAATCAAGGTGAATGTCGACCAGGAAGGCTGGGCGACAACCAACGGTGTTGCAGCCTTCGCCGATAATATCGCACCGGCGAATGCGCCGATCGTCGAAAATCTTAAGCGTGCAGGCGCAATCGTTATCGGGCGCACCAATACACCCGAGTTCTCCTTTCGGGCGACGACGGACAACGAACTTTATGGACGCACGATCAATCCGTGGAATGACAGGTCGTCGGCCGGTGGATCGTCGGGTGGGGCCGCTGCTGCGGCCTTGATGGGTTACGGGCCGATCCATCATGGCAACGATATCGGTGGGTCTTTGCGGTTTCCGGCCTATGCGTGTGGGGCCGTCAGCGTGAAGCCGGGGCTTGGACGCGTGCCGGCGTGGAACCCGTCTCAAACGTCCGAGCGCGGGCTTATGGCACAACTGATGTCGGTCCAGGGTGTCATCTGCCGGGAGGTGGGCGATCTCCGGGCCGGCCTACGGGCGGCTATTCAGCCGGATCCGCGCGATCCCTGGCACGTCCCGGTGCCGTTTGACGGCCCGTCTATCCCCCCGTCGGAAACCAGGATTGCCTTCGCGCGCGATACGTTCGGTTGCGATCTCGATCCTGCTGTTAATATGGCGCTCGAAGTAGCTGCAGAGGCGCTCCGCGAAGCCGGCTACCAAGTGGTTGAGGTGGAACCACCTTCCGTCAGGGAAATTGCGGAACGTGGTTGGCGATGCCTCTTCGGCGAAATGAAGATCATGCTCGACAGTGATATACGCCGTCATGGCAGTACGGCGCTTAATGCGATCTTTGACCAGTACTACGAGCATTTTCCCCCGTATGAGGGCGGCGAGTTGCTCAAGGCCATGGCCGAGCGTACGCGTTATGCGCGCGATTGGTCGGTTTTTCTCAACGATTATCCCCTTGTGCTCACGCCTTTCCTGTTCAAGCCGATTTTCGACCAGGACGCGGACCTGCCAGGAGCTGACAACCGTTTTGGTGATGTGCTCGGCAATGCCTTCTACAGCTTCGCCTTCAACTATATGGGTTTTCCCGCGGGGATCGTGCCGGCGAACTATAATGACGGTTGTCCCGTTGGGGTGCAGATCGTCAGCCGCCGCTTTCGCGAGGATCTCATTGTCGACGCGATGGCGGCGATCGAGGGGAGCGTTGGCATCATGGCGGAGCGGCTTTGGGATCGCGAGGCATCTCGCTCGGTAACCGGTTAGACTGTCTCGGCCTGCTAGGCTGACCAAGCGCGATGAAGGTAAACAGTGTTGCCGACCTCGACACGTTGGAGATGGGTGCGCGGGCCTTGCGCATTCGTCGATCTGAGTTCAGTCGTGCGGATCGAGGTTGCGGTGGGTGAGCTTGCTCCGGCGAAAGTCTCTTGCAGGACACGCCCATCGCAGTGCGCTGGTACCGGGAGACCGAGGAGGGCGAGGAGTGTTGGCGTGATGTCGACGTTGCCGGCCGGCAGGTCGTTGATTACCGATTTACCAAAAGCACGACCGCCGAGAGCCAGAAAGTTGTGCAATTCGTGTCGGCTGAGACCGCCATGTGAGCCACCCCCTTCCGGATAGGGAGATGCGTGAACGCTCGCCTGATCGTTTGCCTTCATGACGAGGGCGATGTCGGCCGCGCGGGCATGTGCGCTTTCGGCGTCGCTAAGCTTCAGTGTGCCTTTTATGCCATCGCGTGTGAAGATCGGGCCGACCCAGTCTTCTCCGAGTAACCAGTCGACGAGATCGTCGCGCTGGTCTCTGGCCGTCTCGCGCAGCCATATGCCGCCAGCGTTAGAGCCAGCCCACAAACAGTCGGTCGCTTGATCGGCGAACGTATCGCCGGCGCGAAAACCCGCATCGCGTAGGCGTTCGCGGATGTTCATGGCCCCGCCCTCAAGCGTGATTTGGCCATGGTCCGACATAGCGATGATCTGCAAATCTCCACGTTCGAATTCGTCCGCGTGGCGTTGCAGAATGCGAGCGAACTGGTCATCAAGGTGGCGCATCGTTTCGCGTGAACCTTCAGAGCCGATGCCCAGCTTATGAAAGCTTTCGTCCGGTTCACACAGCCACAGAAGCATGACGTGGGGGCTGATTTCAGGTTCAATGAAATCGAGATAAGTGTCGACGGCATAGGTGATCCATGCCGTGGCTGGCAGATCGTGCGCCGGCATTGATCCAATACGTTGAGAAATGCGCTGCTCGATGCCTTCCGGCCAACTCGCTTCCGGCCGGCGCATTGTAAACCGGAACGTGTCATCGGTCTCGGCGCTGTGATTGATCAAGCGGCCGCCACCGGAGGTTCCAGCGCTGAGTGTCGCGTAGCGTTTGCCGGCGCTAGTCAGCATCTCACCGAGCGTCGGGACCTGGATCAGGCGATTTCCGGGATTATCGCGCAGAGCGCGTTCAAGCGCGATATCGTCGCCGGTATTGAGGACCGTTGCGGGCGAGATATCGGGGGCGACGAACTGATTGGCGACGAGGCCGTGTTGATATGAATAGCAGCCTGATGTCACGGCGGACTGATTTACCCGCGTTTCCGTCAGGAATGTCGAGTGGCTGTTCCGGCAGTGAACGCCCAAAGTGGTGAATGCGTGAAGCGACGGCATAAGGTCCGGGGTGACGAAGCCCGGCTTGAGAGCGTCGAAGACGATCACGAGTAGCCGTTTTGTGCGTGGCTCGTCAGCCATGTCGCTCGCCTCGTTTGCCCACTCTCGCCATGATCGCGGTAGAGATCACGACCGCCCGGGTTACCAAAGTGCCGGAGAAGCATCCGGCGTCCGGCGCTGGCCTATCGAACCGTCGGGATGATGGGCGATGCCGGGCTACACAATCATATTGTATCCCGCGTCGCCCATCAGACTTTGTCAATCAATCGCTCGGATTGTTGGTCAGTACGATCGTTCCGGCTGCACCGAACATGGAGCCCACACCATGGACGACGGAGATTTCGGCACCATCGATCTGGGCGTCGGATACCCCACGCATTTGGCGTACGCCTTCTTGCAATGCATACATGCCGTACATGCCGGAGTGCATGTAAGAGAGGCCGCCGCCGTTGGTGTTGAGTGGCAGTTTGCCGCCCGGGCGGGTGTTGCCCTCAGCGATGAAGGCGCCGGCCTCGCCAGGTTTGACGAAGCCGAGGTCTTCCAAACCGTAAATCGGTAGATGAGCAAAGGCGTCGTAGATCATGAGGTGGTCAACGTCGTCATGACTGATACCGGCTTCCTCGAACGCGGATTTCCCGGATACGCGGAATGCGCGGGAGGATGTGAAATCCTCCATCTGGCTGATCAACGGCGTCTCTGCACTCTCGCCGGTGCCGCGCACGTAGACAGGCTTCGTCTTGAAGTCCTTGGCGCGATCCGATCGCGTCATGATGAGTGCGCCGCCGCCGTCGGTGACGAGACAGCACATCAGAAGGCGGAACGGATAGCAGATCATTTTGGAGTTCAGAACATCATCGACCGTGATGGGGTCGCGGAAGGAGGCGCGCTTTTGTTGGCCCGCCCATTCGCGCTGGACCACCGCAACATTGGCAAGTTGTTCTTGCGTGAGGCCGTATTCCTTCATGTAGCGCATGACCGGGATCGTAAACCGTGTCGGCGGGAAGGTGACACCGTAAGGCTGCTCAAACTGAGTCTGAAACAGTGACGGGAAGAGCGCGCGGTTCAGCTGGCCGATGCGATTTCGTCCGCTTTCACCATGCGTGATCAGTACAGTGTTGCAAAGCCCCGCATTAAGAGCGGCTGCGGCATGGCGGACATGGACCATGAAGGAACAGCCGCCGACGGAGGTGCCGTCGATCCATTTCGGTGTAATGCCGAGATAGTGGACGACTTCGGTGACGTCGTGGCCGGCGGTTGCGACGCCATCGATGTCCTTGATGGTGAGGCCGCAGTCATCGAGGGCGTTGAGGGCGGCGTCGGCGTGCAGGCCGATCTGGGCGAGGTGCGGAATCTTGCCGAGTTCGGTTGTCTCGGCTGCACCGACAATCGCGACGGAGTTGCGTTCCATGGTCCTGGTTCTCCTTTGGGTCGCGCTACTTCGATGCCGGCTTGAATTGCGGCAGCGTGATGTCGTCGTTGAGTTTCTCGAATGTGACTTCGAGTGGCATGTCGAGTTCGAGCTTTTCCGGGTCTGGTTCAATCTCGAGCAGGTTCGTCATAAGACGCGGACCTTCTTCGAGTTCGACAATGGCCACAGTGAAGGGGGACGTGTATCCCGGCGAGGGCAAATGATTGATTATGTAGCTGTAAAGGCGACCCTTGCCGGAAGCCTTGATAACCTTGACGTCGCGTGAGCCGCACTTTGGGCAGAACGGGCGCGGCGGAAAGTAGGGCTGATCGCATGAATTGCAGGATTGCAGACGCAGCTCGCCTTGTTTTGCGCCGTCCCAATAATGTTGTGATTCAGGTGTCGGTTTGGGAATTACACGTCCGGGGTCTGCTGCCATGGTTCCTGTGTCCGTTTACTTCGGGGAAAAGCGTTCGCGCGGCAGGGCCTGCGGTCAGCCACGTTTCTGGATCACACAAATCGGGCGGGCTTGAAAGGACCTCGCGCTATCGATCAGCTACGGGGTGATGGGCCGCGTCGGCAGCAAGGCTACAGGCCAGCCGAGACCACCTTGAGTTCGAGGCGTAAAACGCTCAGCCGGACCGCATTTCCAGAGTATCCGGATCGAGTGGCTCGAGCCTATCAGGTGCGAACGGCCCGAGGTCGACGCCGCCGCTGGTGCCGTTTAAGATGAGACCTGCAAGGGCTTCGGCGGTGCCCGGTGCGTTCAACATGCCCCATACCGAATGGCCGGTTGCGACGAACAGGCCGGTGTTGCCGGGGATGGGGCCGATTATCGGCATACCATCACGTGTTACCGGGCGAAAGCAGGCTTGCTCTCTTACAATCGCTGCGCCGGCGAGATCCGGCACCAGTGTAGTGGCGATGTCGCGAAGAAGCTCGGACGCGCCAGCTTCGGTGGTTACGCGGGCCGGGTCGACAGGCAAGGCGTCGTGTCCTGGCAAGCCGCACACGTAGACCGTCCCATCGGCGCGGGATACGATTTCCGGTGCGTGGATGTCTCCGTCCGCCGTCTCAAGCTCGGCGAAAACGGCATGGGCGGGCAGTGTGCGCGTCGGTTTGAAAATCAGACTATGTCCCTTGAGCCCATAGATCGGGGGCAAGGGCGCCCACTTTGAGGCGAGGAGCGACCAAGGGCCAAGTGCTAGGACAACAGAGTCGGCCGCTATCGTCTCCCCGTTGGCCAGTCTGACGCCGACCACTTTTTCGCCGTCACGGGCAACGTCTGTCATTGCTGCTATTCGAACGGACGTACGGTGTGAGATCGCAGCCGCAACAAGTGCATTTGTGAATCGTTCCGGATCGAGCGCGGCGGTCGTTTCCTCGTTGCCCAATTGACGGCGATGGATCGCGTCTCCAGCCAGCCAGGTAGCCATCTGACGGCGGGTGTCGACGCTCGGCGCCTTTCCCGTACGAGGGCTTTTTACGGCCGAAAACGTATCCACCTTCCGGTAGCCGTAGGTGTCTCCCAATGATTCGGCCCAAGCTTCGTGGAGAGCGAAGCTACGGTGGGCGAGCGCCTCGACGGGTGTGCCGTCGCACCAATCCTTGGCGAGAAAACCACCGGATTTGCCGGATGCCGCTCCGCCAACCCGCCAGCGTTCGATGACTGTCACGTCAGCGCCTTGCCGGGACAATTCGTAGGCGAGCGCAGCTCCGATCACGCCGCCACCGCAGACCACGATACGCATAATTATCTCGCTCTTCGCCGCTCTGGTGCCGAGGCGCCGTGTGCTGTCCGCCCCGACATCCTGCCCATTGTGCAACACATTGGCGTGCGGCGCGACCCGGGCGCTTCGGGGCCAAACTTTGGTCAGGCGTAGGCGCCCAGCGTGCGTCGAGCAATGACCATTCGATGTACTTCGGTCGGACCTTCATAAATGCGCATGAGGCGCAGTTTCTGGGACATCATCGAGAGCGGTACTTCGCGGGTCATGCCCATCGCACCGAGGCTCTGCATGGCATGGTCTACAGTTTCTTCGGCCATCTCGGTCGCGTACACTTTAACCATCGACGCGACGGTGCGCACGTCTTCACCACGGTCCTGGCGCTCGGCGGCGTCGTGGACCATCAAGCGCGTCGCGTGTATTTTCGTTGCAGCATCGGCGACCCACCACTGTATGGCCTGGCGGTCAGACAGTTTCTGGCCGAATGTTTCGCGCTGGGTGACGTGCTGGCACATAATCTCGAGTGCGCGCTCTGCCATGCCGACACAACTGGCGCCCATCTCAAGGCGGCGAACCGTTAATCGCTTCTGCATGGGCGCGAAACCCTGCCCGACCGCGCCGAGAACCTGCGAGTCTGTAAGCCGGACGTCTTCCAGAACCAGTTCATATGTGCGGTGGCCCCCAAGCATCGGGATTTCGCGTTCGATCGAGAAGCCGGGCGTGCCTTTATCTATAATGAATGCGGTAATGCCGCCGCGGGCTCCCAGCTCCTGGTCGGTGACCGCCATCAAAATAATGAAGTCGGACGAGGGCACGTTCGAGACCCAGATCTTGCGGCCGTTGAGGACCCACTCATCGCCATCGCGGACTGCGCGCGTGCGCATCTTCGCTGGATCGCCACCAGCGCCGGGTTCTGAAATTCCGATGCAGGATTTCAGTTCACCGCGTGCGTAAGGCTCCATGTATTTCGTTTTTTGTTCGTCGGAGGCGACGGCCATCAGCATGTGGAGGTTCGGCGAATCGGGGGGGAAGATAAACGGCACGATCGTACGTTTGAGTTCTTCGTGCACGCGCATCATCAGTGCGGCCGGGAGGTTCGCACCACCGAATTCTTCCGGGGCGTCGAGCGCAAAAAGACCGATCTCCTTGCACTTTTCGATCAGCGGCGCTTCTTCTTCCGCCGTCAGCGCCGCCTTTTCGCCCGCTGCTTCGCGTGCCATCACCACTTTTTCTAGCGGCATCAGTTCTTTATCGACGAAGGAGCGGACGAGTTCAACCAGCATACGCTCTTCTTCGGCGTACTCAGCATCGACAGCCTTTTGCATGTGACCGATCCTTTCATACAGTTTTCACGCGTTCTGCCGTTTCCGGCGGGTAGGGACCAAGAGCCCTGAAACGTTCGTTGTTGACGCGATGGCTTACGATCCGGCCGCGGTTTGAGATCATAACTTCGATATCATGGCGGAGGTGCGAAAGGCAGTGGGCTTTGATCTTGTGGCGGATGGGCTCGTTACGCCAGCGTCATCATCTGAGCCCTGATCGATGCCGCGTTCGCAGGTTTGTACTTGATCATCGTTCGCAAGTCAGATGATTGCCTTTTCGAGAAGCGGTTCACGCTTGGCAATTCGATCAAAGCCGAGCGGGCCGAGATCGAGTGAGCGATACTCTCCGTAGATAATCAATTCAGCTACGCCGCGCCCCATAGCCGGTGACTGCTGGAAGCCGTGGCCGGAGAAGCCGTTCAATAGAATGAAGTTTTCCACCTCGCCCGCCGGGCCGACAATAGCATTGTGGTCGAGCGTATTGAAATCGTAGTGGCCCATCCATGAATTAATGAGCTTGATGCGCTCGAACAGCGGGATACGGTTCGCGATCGCAGGCCAGGCTTTGTCCTCCCACACGTTGTGGTCGATATCGAAATCGTCGAATTCGACGGCAGAATCTTCATCTGGCGGACAGCCCGCCAGATAATAGCGGCCGTCGGAACGCATATGGACACCTGATGGGTCGATCGTCAGCGGCAGATCCTGGTCGAGCGGTTCCGCAGCGTCGAAAATGAACGTGAAACGCCGGCGTGGCTCGACCGGTATTTCGACACCGGCCATCGCCGCCGTCACGGCACCACGTGTGCCTGAGGCGTTGACGACATAACCCGCGCCAATCTCTTCACCCGATGCTAGCCGAACGCCAGTGACGCGATTGCCTTCGCGATGGATGTCGACGACTTCGTTGGTGATGTACTCAACGCCGTTCTGACGCGCTTTTCGTTTCCACCAGTCAAACAGAGTGCTGCCTTCGAAGTAGCCTTCGTCGACCGGGTTGTGGCTGCCAATGATGATCCCGTCCAGATTGTAGAAAGGATACTCAGCAGCGATTTGGCTCGGAGTCATTATGCGCGTGCCGGCGCCCGCCGCAGCCTGTATTTTTTGGCATTCGCGCAATACCCGTGCTGTCGCTTCATCGCCGGCGAGGTACATATAACCGAAGCTTTGAAGCGGGACGTCGGGCACGTCCGGGTCGCCGCCCATGAACGAGCGAAAGTTTTTCACGAACTCAGCGCCAAATTGCGATATGCGGATGTTGATATCAGCCGAAAACTGCTGTCGAATGCATGAGTTCGTGCGTGACGTGGCCGAGGACTCGTAAGTCGGATCTTTTTCGACCACGAGGATGCGGCCGGTGAAAGCCTTGCTGTCCGAGAGCCACCACGCGGTTGACGAGCCGAGCATCGCCCCACCAACGATGATGACGTCATAACTCGCATTCTCTGCAGTTGTCTTTCTGTGCGGCGTGCTCATCGGCGCAGGTCTCCCAAATGACTGAGGCAGCCTAGCATTGAAGGAAAGTGGAGCAAGCTCGATTGGCGAATGGACGTGACATGCTCTCGGAGGCTGATCATTCGTTTATTGCGCGTCACCCGGTGGCGCGGCTGGCAACGGCGGATGCGCTCGGTGAACCGCATGTCATTCCGGTTTG
>CAZWCL010000024.1:0-15486 GCA_964632265.1 uncultured Hyphomicrobiaceae bacterium
ACTGCACCAGCTTCCTGCCCGGATGCGAAAAAGCGCCAGGCGTCGCGAGCCACATAAGTTCGTCAACAGCCTGCCAGCTGATTGCATACGCAGTGGGGCCGAAAGGGTTTGCGCCAGCGCTTACGTCCGCGGCTCGAAAGATTGAGGAATAGCCATGCCCCGAGCCGACGCAATCGACCAAGCACTCACATTTTTTGATGACCACGAAACAGGATATCTCGCCGAATTGGCGCGGCTTTGCGCCGTGCCGACTGAAAGCCAGAATCCTGCGCGGGCGCCGGAGATGACAGAGTATCTTGAAGGGCTCATGCGCCCGCGGCTGGAAGCGCTTGGCTATACGATCAAAATTTACGAAAACCCGATACCTGGTAGCGGTCCGGTTCTGCTCGCCAGCCGGCTTGAGGATACGAACCTGCCGACGATCCTCTGCTACGGCCACGGTGATGTGGTGCTTGGCATGGAGGGCCAATGGGGCAATGGGCGGGGCCCGTGGGAACTCACGGTCGAGGGTGACAAGGTCTTCGGGCGCGGAGTTGCCGACAACAAGGGCCAGCATCTCGTTCACATAGCAGCACTTGAGGCCGTTCTCGCCAGCCGCGGCAAGCTTGGATTCAACCATAAGTTTCTGATTGAAATGGGTGAGGAAAACGGCTCCAAAGGCCTCAAGGAGATCGTCGAAGCGAACCAATCTGATTTCGCGACGGATGCGTTTTTTGCCTCTGATGGACCGCGTACCGAGGTTGCAAAACCGAATATTACGCTTGGTAATCGCGGCGCGTGTAACTTCAATCTCGTCATCGAAGTGCGCTCCGGCGGGCACCATTCGGGTAATTGGGGCGGCTTGCTCGCCAACCCGGCGATTATCCTTGCCAATGCAATTGCGTCGATCGCCGACCAGCGCGGCAAAGTGCTGGTGCCCGAGTGGCGGCCCGAAGTTCCCGACGATATCCGAGGGCTTTTAAAAAATGTCGACCGCGATGCTGGGGTTGATGCGCCTGAGATCGATGATGACTGGGGCGAGCCGGGGCTGCATCGCATGGAAAAGGTCTCGACCTTCAATACGTTCGAGGTCCTCGCCTTCACTTCAGGTACACCGGACAAGCCCGTCAATGCGATCCCGCCGATGGCGCGCGCGACCTGCCAGTTGCGCTATATCTATGGCACTGATGAGGACGAAATCCTCCCCAGCCTGCGCCGCCATCTCGATGCGAACGGCTTTGAGCGCGTGAAGATCGAACCGCCGCCCGCCGGCAACGATGGCCGCTTCATGGCCAGCCGCACGGACCCGGCCCATCCCTGGGCGCAGTGGATGAAGGGCGCTGTCGGGCGGGGTTCAAACCACACCTGCAACGTACTGCCGACCTCAGGTGGCTCAAACATGACGCACATTATTCAGTCGACTCTGGATGCTCCGATAACCTGGTTGCCACTGAGCTACGGTGGTTGTTCGCAGCACGCCCCTGACGAACACATACTGCTGCCCCTCATGCGCGAGGGGATGCGACACGTGACGAGCATCTACTGGGATCTTGGAGCCCCCGAAACGGCTTACCGATTGTGATCGCGAAAGTAAGCCGAACTCAATCGAGTTGGAGTAGATGACATGACCAAGCGGGTTCTCATTGCTGGCTTCAAGCACGAGACCAACACGTTCTCACTTTTGCCGACCGATCTTGATGCCTACCGGGCGCGATGTCTCTACTACGGCGATGAAATCGCGCCGGTGTTCGAGGGCACCAATTCCGAAATCGCCGGCTTCATGGACGTCGCCAAACAAAAAGCTTGGCAGATCGTGCCGTCCGTTGTGGCGGACGCAAGTCCTTCGGGGCGGGTCACGCGCGAAGCGTTTAATCATGTCTGCGGACGCATTGTCGAGGACGCGACGGCCGGTGGCGGCGTCGATGCAATTCTTTTGCAGTTGCATGGTGCCATGGTCGCGGAGCATACGACTGATGGCGAGGGCACGCTGTTGCATGCGCTGAGAGCGGCGGTGGGACCGCAAGTCCCGATCGGGGTTACACTCGACCTGCACGGCAACATTACCGATGATATGGCGCGTTACGCCGACGTGATCGTGAGCTATCGCACCTATCCGCATATCGACCAGCACGAGATCGCGGCCGAGTGTGCCCAGTTGATCGGGCGAACCATGGACGGTGAAATCCGGCCCGTGTGTTTCGTGCGCCGCCCGCCCATGCTGACGGGCCTGGATCATGGCAGAACAACAGCGCCGGGGCCAATGCTCGAGGCACTCGCGAAAGCCAAAGCCTTGATGGCGGAGCCCGGAGTTCATTCCGTGTCGATCATGGCAGGGTTCTCTCCCGCCGATATGCCAGACGCCGGCCCGTCAGTTGTGTTCGTGGGCGACGCTGATCTTGAGGGACGGCGCCAGAAGGTTGACCGCATCGTCGATTTCATTTGGGAAACGAGGGCAGTAAGTACGGTTGAACTTTGCACGACGAAAGTGGCCATCGAAACGGCACGGGCGAGGGGCAAGCTTGGTGCGCCGGTCGTGATCGCCGACTTCGCGGACAATCCAGGCGGCGGCGGCTATGGTGATTCAACGAACCTGTTGCAGGCGCTGGTGGATAGTGGCCTCGAGGCTGTTGTTTTCGGTACGCTGTATGACCCCGAGAGTGCGCAGGCGTGTCATGAAGGCGGTATTGGTGCGGAACTCCGACTTAAACTTGGCGGCAAGGTGGATCCAAAGTTCGGGCCGCCGGTCGAAATTGAGGGAAAGGTGACAGCGGTTTCCGATGGCTCGTTTCTACTCGAAGGGCCAATGCAGCGCGGTGTTCCAATCAACATGGGGCCTTCGGCAGCTTTCAGAAGCGGAGGCTTGACAGTGGTGATCGGCTCCCGGCGCTACCAGAATTATGACCGCATGTTTTTCTTGTCGCTGGATATCGATCCAAACGCTCAAGCTGTCGTCGCCGTAAAGTCGGCGCAACATTTCCGGGCAGCCTACCAGGCGATGGCATCCGAGGTCATCGTGGTCGACGATGGCAATGGGATCACCAGCGAGGACCTGAGTGTTCGTGGTTACACTGATCTGCGCCGGCCGATTTATCCGCTGGACCTCGAATAAAAGACATCACTCCGTCGATGGCGGATCGGTAACGATCGACTTTAGTTCAGGAACAGGCGTGCGCAGCTTATCTATGTCGGGCTGGGGCCGCGCGAGTAGCGGATTGCCGGCGAAGGCATCTTCCATAGCGGCGGAGATATCGAGAACTTGACCGTCGCGCCTGAAGCCGCCGACGATTTGCAGACCAAATGGCAAACCGCTTGCGTCGAGACCAACCGGGAGCGACAGGGCCGGATTAGTGGTCAGCGTGATGTACCAGGACATAGCCAGCCAGTGGTAGTACGTGTTCAGTTTCCTGCCGGCGATCTGATCGAGATAAAGCGTTTTCCACGGAAACGGAGAAACAGCGACACTGGGTGTCAGCAGGACATCGTACTGGCGATAGAGGTTTTGGAAACGGCGGAATATGCGGGTTTGTTCGGTGTGGGCCCAGCCGAAATCTGCAAGCGTCATCGCGGCGCCGAGTTCGTAATTGGCGCGGACATTGGGCCCGAGGCGGCTGGGGTCGACTTCGTAGTCGTCACGGTAGCGCGACACGTAACTTGTGGCACGGATGACATCGAAGCACCGCTCCGCCTCGCCAAAGTCCAGATCGACCTCATCGCAGGATTTAAACAGGCCTCGCATGGCCGCTATCTTTTCGGCGAAGGCGCTGGCAATCGGCGGGTCGACGATGCCGGTTGTTAGGTCTGTGCTCCAAGCAACCCGCAGGCGGCTGAGATCAATCGGCTCGCGTGCCGGCAAGCCACCTTCAGGTTGTGGATAGGAAAGCGGATCGCCGGGGTCGTGGCCGATTTGGCTCGCAAACATCAACCTCGCGTCGTCAACCGATCGCGCCATTGGTCCTTGAACGGAAATGGGAGTCCAGCCAAGGGGACGGCTTTCGGCAGGGACCATCCCAGGGGATGGACGAAAACCTACAATGCCGCAAAAAGATGCCGGAATGCGCAATGATCCACCGGTATCCGAACCGGTGCAGATCGGTAGCATGTCCGCCGCAAGAGCGGCTGCAGACCCACCGGATGAACCACCGCAGGTTCGCATCGGATCGAAGGGATTGCCCGTCGCGCCCCAGACAGGATTGCGCGTGTTTGCACCGGAGCCGAATTCCGGCGTATTGGTCTTGCCAACCATGATCGCGCCGGCGGCTCTCAGCCGCGCGACCATCACGCTATCTTCGGCCGGAACAAAATCCTTAAACAATGGCGATCCGAACGTCGTGCGGACACCGGCGGTGTTTTGAAGATCCTTGACGGCAAACGGCAGCCCGTGCAACGGGCCAAGTGTTACGCCATCACGCACAGCTTTCTCTGCGACACGCGCTTCGTCGCGAGCTCGCGCATAGCAGGTTTGCGTAATGGCGTTGATGGCTGGATTGAGTGCATCGATCCGGGCAATGAATGCCTCAAGCACTTCGACCGGTGACAAAGCGCCTGAGGCAATCTGATCGCGCAGTTCGATAGCGCTCAATCGCACCAGATCTTGTGTTTCCGTCATCATGTTTCTCCAATTCAAATGGCGTCAAATCGATGATTTTCTGCCCACTTTATTATGGCGTAAGAGACCCGGTTCCCTAAACGGCAGCGGTCAATCGGGCCGCCCGTCACCCTGACAGCGATGAATCCAAGCGCGGATGCTGCGTGTGTCCTTTTTCCTGCTTTGTCAAACCCGCTCGAATATCTATGTCTTTGGGGCCGCGCCTTGTGAGCGGCCAATTTCGTCTCGCACCGCGACCTTCACTGAGTACTTCAACAGTCTGTTAAGGCGGCAACACCGATCGGACGTTTGTCGAACACTAAATCCAACCCAAACCGCTGTTTGATCGCACCGAGAACTTTCAGAATGGCTGCCGTGATTTCGGGGCCAATACCATCGCCCTCAAGCACCATCAGTTTGATCGTATCGTTGCGTCCTTGGGTATTCATCAGCGTTTCTCTTCTTAAAAATCACAGTTACTCAGATATAGCATTAAGCGGGCATTTTCCGGCCCACGAAAAGTAGGGCGTGCGTCCGCATGGTGATGATCGGTGGGTCGGGCGTGGACAATTAACTCGCTCGGCGCATACTTGATGGCTATCCGATTGCCAAGCTCCCAATGCCTGATCTTAGGATGATCGCGATCACGAGACCTCGAATCGGGCCAGCTTCGCGGCTGCGCCAGAAGTTGTCGAGCTCACGAGTTCCGTCCCGGAGTTGGACCGCCAGAGTTTCATGTCGCGTTCCGGTTGACCAGTTCCGGCGGAGGGCGGCGAATGAGCTATGCCGCGAGCGATCCCGAACATGCGGCCGGTAAATCCGTCGCCACCATGGAAGGGGGTTCGAGGAAGGATCTCAGGGAGATCATCCGGGAGAGATGCATCAGGCCGCGCCTCCGGTGATATATGCACCAAGACGACCTACCACGTAGGCGACACTACCGGCGGCGGCGCCGATGAGCAGCATTTCGAGGCCCGCAGGAAGCGCTTTTCGGTCCGTGAAGAACGCCCTCGCGGCACCAACGACAAACAACATCGCGGCTGCCAGTCCGGCGGCAAGCGCAAAGCGCGATATCCCAAAATCCGGCACGATATAGGCGAGCAGTGGAACGCATCCGGCCGCAACGAAACCCGCGAAGGTAGCGGTTCCATAGCGGGAAGCCTGGCGCAAGGTGGGGCGATCATCATGTTTCGATCTCTCGGACGAGACGTTGCTGGCCGCCATCGATATTCCGTCCGCAAAGAGGCTCGCGAAGCCGAGAATCAGAATGGCCTGGTGCGAGAGCGAGGCGCCGACGATCCCTGCAACGATTGCGAAGGTCGTAATGATCCCGTCGTTAGCGCCATAGACCAGTTCCGGAAGATAGGTTCGGATCATGGAGTTCGCGCGGGTAATCGCCGGGGGTTGTGCAGAATTGTCTTCGCTCATGGCGTAATCAACCTTTCTAGCGTGTACCGGCTTGTTCCCGCGACGGCTGCCCCGTCTCGTGCGGCGATGCTCCATCGGCGGGCAGCCATCGTGCCGCTGGCAGCGGCAGGATGGCTGGGTCGGAACGTTATCGCTTCGCCAACCCGGCTGCGCCGCCGCAGTTCCTTGAGTATTGCCCGATCTAAAATCGATTTTGAATGAACCAGGCCGTCGGCTCCTATCATCTTGCCCGGTCGCCGGAAGTTCTCGATCTGATCCTGGCCCGTACCTCGTCTCCGAATTTACGTCCGCTGGAACGCAATCCGACGACTATCGTTTCCGGGGTGTGCACCAGGCTCGTCACTGCCAAGCAAAGCGAGCATTTCGGGTTCAGGGCTCGCGCCGGACGCGCGCCGCACCTTGATAGAAGGAGAACGATGATGAACATCAAGGATCTGAAAGACCTCTACGTGGCTGAGTTGCAGGAAGCCCGCTCGGTGGAGGCTCAGCTTACGGAGGCACTGCCGACGATGATCGAAGCTGCGAGCGCCGGAGACCTGAAGCAAGCGCTTGAGGATCATTTGGGGGAGACACGTTCTCAACTCGGAGAGATGGACGCGATCCTGCAGCGCCACGGCGCAGATGCGCTGGAGCATCGCGACCAGTCGATGCAGTCGATTATCTCCGAGGCCGAGAAGTGGACCGGCATGGTGGAGGATCCTGCCTGCCGTGACGCCGGGCTGATCGCCTCGGCGCAGCGCGTTGAGCACTACGAAATTGCGGTCTACGGAACGCTCACCACCTGGGCCAAACAGCTCGGCCTCGACGAAGAGGCAGCCACGCTGCACGCAATCCTTGACCAGGAGAAAGCGGCCGACGGCAAGCTCACGCGGCTGGGCAAGGGGAGCGTCAACGCCCAGGCTGCGCATTAGATTCCGAGGCTGCGCAGTAGGTTTCGAGGCGGCGCGGTGGGGCCCCGATCCGCTCCAAAATATCACCGACGATGTCGGTCTCGCGCCCCCCGATCAAGGCGATCAAGGAGACATTCATGAGCAACACAGGCTTGCCCGTATTCGACAAGACGCTGCAACTGACCCACATCTGGCTGAAGGAGGTTGGCGAGACAATCGGGCCGGATGACCAGCGGCAGTATCATGCTCTGAGATCGGTGCTCTTTGCGGTGCGCGATCGCCTGACGGTCGACGAGGCATTTCACCTAAGCGCGCAGTTGCCGATGCTGATCCGTGGCTTCTATTGGGAATCTTACCGGCCCGTCCACAAGCCAGAACGCTTTCGCTCGCGTCAGGAGTTTCTCGAGAAGGTATCCGAAACGCTCGATCCGGCGGGCAATATAGACCCGGAGCAGGCCGCACGCGCCGTCTTCGCGGTTCTGGTGAAACATGTGCCAGAAGGCGAGATCGCGCATGTCAGACAAATGCTGCCCGATGACGTTCTCACGCTGTTTCCGCAAGCCTGACATTGCAGGCGGTCAGTGACAGCAACGTGGTCGCGCGACCAACCCGAGACTGCTCGGGTTCAAGCACCGCCGCAAAGGGGCGGGCGAAACGTATCCGTTGATCGTTCGTTCCGTGTGGACGGGTTGGGCGGCGCAGATCGCAATTGCCCTGACTGGCATGAGCGGCGGCACACACGGGCAACCGCCGAAAGGGACGCGACGATGAAGGACGCCACGGCGCAGGCGGCCAAGCTTATGTCCGAATTTGCCGAACGCACCGGGCTCGGGGGCGCGGGCCAGACGCAGCGTTACCTCTGGACCGACGCTTTTGCGCTCATGAACGCGCTTGACCTGTGGTGCGAGACCCAAGAAGCCCGATGGCGCGAGATGGCTACGGTTCTCATCGCGGACGTGCATTGGACCTTGGGCCGCCACCGGCCAGACGCATCCCGCTCCGGTTGGCTGAGCGGTCTCTCCGAGGAAGAGGGGACCCGGCACCCCACCCGCGGCGGTCTGCGTATCGGCAAGCCTTTGCCCGAGAGGGCACCCGGCGAGCCCCTTGACGAACGCCTCGAGTGGGACCGGGAGGGGCAGTACTGGCACTATCTCACGAAGTGGATGGACGCACTTTCGCGCGCAGCCTTTGTCCTCAGAGAGCCGAGCTATCAGAAGCACGCGGAGGAACTCGCCGACGCAGCCTTGCCGCGCTTCCTGCAGAGGTCGGCCGCGGGTGAGCCGATTGGTATTGCCTGGAAGATGAGCGTCGATCTTTCTCGCCCGCAGGTCGCGGGCATTAACCCGCACGACGCGCTCGACGGCTATGTGACGTTGCGCTGGCTGGGCCGGACAGGCCGGGAGACCGGGCTCGACGGCGAGGCGGCAATTCTGCGGCGGCTTGCCGAGCGCCGGAACTGGGCGACCGCCGATCCGCTGGAGCTCGGCGGGCTCCTGCTTGATGCGATGCGCCTTGCCTTTCTGCCCAGCGGAAGCGCCGAGGACGAAGGGCTGATCGAAGACGTGCTCGCAGGGGTAGACGTGGGTCTCACCCACTTCCTGAGTTCGGGCACGCTCGAGATGCCGGCGGAACGACGGCTCGGCTTTCGCGAACTCGGCTTGGCGATTGGGTTGCAGACACTTCCCGCGATATCCGAAGAAGCCGAAAGGACTGAGAGCCGCAAGCGCGCGGCAACACCGCATTTCGAGAAGCTGCGGCGCCATGGCGACGTTGGCAGCCGCCTAGTCGCGTTCTGGACCGATCCAATCAATCGCGGCGCCGCGACCTGGATCAAGCACCGCGACATCAACGAGGTGATGCTCGCCACTGCCCTCCTCGACGCTTTCGTTGAAACCGCGCGGATGGCGCCTGAAACGGGGACAAAGACCCTTTCACCATGACGTCCGTCCAAGGGTCAATGATTCGCCAAAGTTCTCGCCAGCCGGCAGCCGGTGCCGATCCCAGCTGCGAGGCGAGGTGCGCCATGCGGGCTGGCCAATGCCAGCAATGCAACCCTGGTCACCAAGAAACTGCCACGAGCTTCAACGCTTCGTACGTCGCGCTCTACACTATTGGAGTAGATCATTTTTCCGGTTTAGCCGGCGACGGCCCAGGTTACGAACGGTGGCGTCCCAGAGGGATGCGGTGAAATTGACCGCTCAGCTTCGTTGCGCCGCCTTGTGAGCGGCCAATTTCGTCTCGCATCGCGACCTCACTGAGTTCTTCAACGGCCTGCTAGTCAATGCGACCGAGCGTAATCGGCTTGATTGGCACTTCCAGCAAGTCTTCTCCCCACACAATCGTGCCAGCATAGGTTTTGCTCATCTCCGCGATGATCTGTTCGCGCAAACCCGGATGATCAATCTGGTCTGTCATGTGTGTCAGCACAACGGTGCCGACGCCGGCTTGTGCTGCCACTTTTGCTGTATCGGCATGGTTGCCGCAGAACCGCCGATAGGCTTCATTGGGCTCGGTGCCGGAGAAATAGTGGTTCATATGAATCAGCACATCGGCCCCCTTGGCAAGATCGACGATGCCGGGACACACCCCGCCGCTGTCCCCGCTGTAGCAGACCGAACCCTCGGCGCAATCGAACCGGTAGGCGAAGCAATTCAGCTCCGGCTGGGCGTGCCAGCCGGCACCAACCGTCAGCCGCCAGTTCGCCGTCTCGATCGTCTCGCCGACTTCGAGTTCACGCACCTCCGGCGCCGGCCGGTTTCTCGGCAGCGTGCCGCCGCGCGCCGCGTATATGTCGAGGCTGGCGGACTGGCTCGTGCGCGCTGCAAGATCCGGCCCGTATACGCCGTCCGGTCCGATCAGTTGTTCCGTCATGCGTTTGATCGGCGGCGGCGCGAATACCTCGAGTTCAGGCAGCGTCCCGTCACTCTGGTCCCACCGTGTCATCAACAGGCGGCCGTAATCCATGCAGTGGTCGTAGTGCAGGTGGCTGAGGAAGCAGTGCGTCACCTCGGTTGCCTTGCGCCCAAGTTCGAGGAACCGGTGGTGTGCACCCGGCCCATGGTCAATGATTATGACATCGTCACCGATCTCGAGCAGATAACCCGATGACATGCGTTTGAGAGATGGTGCCGGTGTCCCGGTACCGAGCAGCGTGAGTTTCATGTGACATCTCCGTCTGCCAAGTAGACGTGGCGTTTAGACGTGGGGTTAGATGTGGGCAATGGCGTTCCGCATGGCCAGAAGTGAGAAGAAGCAGCGGTACTTCGCCCAAATGAGGCGTTGGTCTTGGAGGCCCTTGGTGGAGCGTCCCGAGCAGCGAACGCTTTGAGTGGCATGCGCTCACTGGCCGGCATGTCCACAGTAAAATGGAAGATACCGTGCCTTCAAGATCCACGGAACAATGATTTGCACCCCACGAACAGCGACATGCCAGACTGCGCGGTCGCCAGCTCGATTTGTCTACTGTTCGCGGGACAATTCACCCGCGACGGCTCTCCATTCGTCGGCGTAGGCGACGTTGGTCCATTCCTCGAACCATGGGCCACCGTTGGTAAAATGAACAGCGTTTGGATAACCCGTTTCTGGCTCTTTATTCCAACCCTCGAGCCAATTCCAAGTCGTCGGAATCTCGCCAATCTCCTCGTCTTTCGCCCACTGCATGCGATGAAGATAGGCGCCGGTTTCCTGATTGACGCACTCCACCGTAAGCTTGCGGGTAGAGGGATGGGCGCAATTGAACAACATGAATGAAGACCAGTTTTTTCGTGGATAAACTGTCTGAGCCTTACCATCCATTTTCATGCTGTTCGTGGGCCGGTAATCGTGCTTCACGCACGCTACCGCGTGTTCGTCAATCATGAACTTTTTGAGTTCCGAAACATCGCCAAAAAACAAGAAATCGCAATCGCAAAAAAGTGCCCACCCTTCGTAACCAGCCAAAAATGGGGTCAAAAAACGCGAGTAGGTAAATTCAGTTGACGCGAGAGGATCAATCTCGCGTGTAAATAATCCGGCTCCTACGAGGTCGTGAAGCTTTATAGGCGTTACATCGACAGGAGATGTGGCGTTTTTTTCAAGAGAACGTTTCGCAACCTGGTACGCGATATCTTCTCGCGAATCCCATCCGACAAATATTCTCAAACTTTCCATTACGCCTCGCTGGATGATACGCGGCACCTCGCGGCCCGGATGAGCAGAGTTGAACGCCAAGTCTGTGGACGAGCGACCGCCGGCCCCCTCTTGACACGGTAGACATCAGCCTCACGGCTAGCGTACTAGTCAGCCAAACGCAAGAGTGGATACGGTGGGTCTTCGCCGAATGCCCCAGTGCGCGAAATCAAGGGGTGAACAGGTGACAAAATCACTTGTGGTCGCATTGGATGCGACTGAGTCAACGATCAAGGCTCTGAAGACCCACAGGGGGCAAGTGGTGGCGATCAATTATCGCACCCACATGGAACTCAGGGATGCTGGTATCGACGTTGTTGAGTTGGGGCGCTTAGCATCAGAAGCCGATCAGCAAGACCAGCTTGAAAGAATTCTGGCGGCGCATACGACCTTTGCAAAGCACTTGAAAGCGCTCCATCTTACGCCTCAGGAGGCCGGCCTGATCCTACTCATGGCCCTGCGGTTTTTGACATGCCATTGTCGGCTTAGCGGTCTGGATACGACGGAAGATACGACCCCGGCTTGCATTTTGAATGGTGAGACCTCCCATTGTATCACCGATCTATTGTGGCCGACTACTACTCCGGGCTACGCTAGTACATTACCGCTGGGCCAGCGACCGCAGCGACCCTCTTTGCCGTTCCTGCCATTCACAGAGCGCTTTCAAATCGATTGCCGGTCGTTCAAGGGCGACATTCGCAAAAGGCTGAGCGGCCCTCCGATAATTCAATTAGAATTCGACAAAAAATATCACCCGAACTGGCTGGGTCAATCACGCAACCTATTGCGGGTCACGCGAGATGCAGTCAGAAAAGATGCCGTAATTAAATGCAAATTGCCTTTCGCTCATGTCTGGCCACAACTTCTCTCGCAGGTCGAAAGCATTGCGGATCCAACTAACGACAATTTGGACGTTGTGGTGCGGCGGGCACTGGGTCATTTGACCCGAAACCAACTGTTGGAAATGCGACGCATGGCGCCCGTTCTGAACGATTTCGTTGCTCGCCACGGCGATCAAATCGAGTGTGTCAAGCTGAATTGTGTCACCGAGCCGTTTATCGCCCAGTTGGTTGCCAGCCTGAATGGTTCGCCCGCGTTGGTCACCATGGAAAGTCACGGGAACATTGTTGAGCACGGCTCCGACGTGCGCACTCAGGTTGCGAAAGTTTTGAGCGCCAACGGATATAACGATTTTCCTGGCGTCGACATCATTCTACCTCGGTCCAAGTTGCAAGTGCCATGCGGGACAAATCAGCAGCGGGTGCTAGCCGTCAACCGAGTGGGAGATCGGTCAGGAAAGCATCTGACAACATTCACCCAAGAGCGCTTTAATGTTCTTTTGGCGCCGAACTTTATCGTTTGGCCGAACGCGCAGCCTGGCATGGTCATGACGTGTTTTGAATGTGCCAATGTCGTCGAGTTCGCAGCCAAAACAATAGCGGGGGTAGCGCGGCTGGAGCTCGCTATTCGCATCAAGACGACGACAAGCGATCTATCAACGGAAAAGAACCTCCAAGTGGAACGCGGTTTTCGCCCCGACAATGTAGCTCATCTATTCCAACTCGCCGACAATATCGTTGACAGCAACCTCGGTTCTCACTCCGAGGGCTTGAGACGCGCTGACCTTGTCATAACAGAGGGACTGACCAAGGTCGTGTACGAAGCACTGGAGGCGAGAACACCCGTTTTGATGCTGAACTGGGACGGCAGTCGAACGCCGAGCGTTCCGGCCGTTGGCGTCAGAGAGCTGGCCAGCACGACGCGAAGGCACTGCATCTATCATGCATGTTGCGATGCTGAGTTCTTGCCCTTCGTGCAACAAATCTTACAACGCCACAATGGCGCAGAACTCACTGACGACGAATTGTCTTCTGTACTATGGACGGAGGCGGAAACCGAGGCCGATCGAACAAACGCGATGCAACGGCCGGGGAATGTCGCACATTAAGTCGCGTGAAGCTTCGTGCATGTGTCCCCACGAAAACTCAATTCAAGCAACAGGTGTCTACGAAATGAAAAGCTTTTTTCGCTCACTGTTTCCTAAAAGGCGGAAGGCAGAAAAACCTCACACCATCGCGCCGCACATGGTTTGGAAGGATCAGGATTTTTTCATTTCGGGCTCTGAGAGTGCGAGAAATATAGCCGGCATACCTGATATCCGTTGTTTTTTTCTACAGTCGTGCCTGAGGAGCATCGCGGATGTTCCAGGGGACGTGGCCGAGTGCGGTACGCGAAATGGAAAATCTGCATTATTTATGCTTGAGGTATTGCCATCCAACCGCGCTTTGTTTCTTTTCGACTCTTTCGAGGGCCTGTCAGATCCCACTCCCGGGGCCGACTCTCTTGCAAGTTCTATCAAACCGGGCACGAATGAGCGTATTTTCCACAACAATGAGCCCAACAAGGTATTCGAGCTATTTGAAGCGCGCTCCAACGTGCACATTATGAAAGGTTGGATTCCAGATCGTTTCGACGAGGTGGCGGATCGGACATTTAGCATGGTTCACGTTGACGTCGATCTCTACGCTCCAACCCGAGACAGTTTCGAGTTCTTCTACGATCGGCTCTCTCCTCACGGGATGATGATCTGCGACGATTATGGCAGTGGGAGTTATCCTGGCGCGCGCAAGGCAATGGATGAGTTTTTCCAGTCGCGACCAGAGACCCCGGTAGAATTGCCACAAGGCCAGGCTTTCATCGTCAAACGATAATCGAAAGCCTGCCGATTCAAAGCCCCAAACCCGAATCTATGCCTTTGGAATTCCTCTTGGTTGCCGGCTTGGAGATCTCGGCTCCCGACCGATTGATGTGAGTCAATGCTGTGCTTGCCGCAATATCCGAGATGTCGTGAATAACAATCCCGGATCCGAAAGGAGAAGTGGTGATCATGCAGAAGGAGGAATTTCTGAAGGATCTGCTTTCACAGGCAATGCTCGCCCCATCGAGCCATAACACCCAGCCTTGGGTCTTTAAGCTCGGCGATGACAAAATCAGCCTATACGCCGATCGCACGCGCGCCCTGCCGGCGAATGATCCAGATGACAGGGAGCTGACGATCAGTTGCGCGTGTGCGCTCTTGAATGCGCGCGCTGCCGCTGCAGCAAGGGGCGTTGGCGTTCGAATGACACTGCTCCCTGATCCGCAAGAAGAAGATTTGCTAGCAGAGATCCGGGTGGGAGGCGACGTCGAGAGCGGACTGAGTTCTCTTGGAAACTCAATTCCGAACCGTCGCACATATCGCAAGCAATTTGATGGTCGTGAGGTCTCGGCCGATGCCCTCGATAGGTTGCGCGATGAAGCCGCCGCCGAGCAGGCATGGTTAGAACCGATTATCGACGAGCGCAGCAGACAAATTACCGCTGATTTGGTCACTGAGGGTGATGCTGCACAGTGGGCCGATCCAACGTGGCGGAGGGAACTCGCGGCCTGGATGCACCCGCGCCGGAGCGGCGATGGTCTCACACTCCCGTGGCTGACGGTGCCCATCGCGAGGATCGTCGTTCGCACATTCGACATGGGTAACGGTGTGGGTGCGCGTGATCACGCTTTAGCCGAGGGCTCGCCCGTACTCGCCGTCCTCGGCACGGAAGGTGATAATGAGACGGATTGGCTAAATGCAGGACAAGCACTCGAGCGCGTACTGCTCGTTGCGACCGGGTTCGGACTGCAGGCGTCCTATCTCAATCAGGCGATCCAAGTACCGCGCTTGAGACCGAAGCTGCAGAACCTTATCAACCATGAGGGGTATCCTCAGGTGCTCCTGCGGCTGGGTTATCCGCAGGACGAAATAACTGCAGCACCAAGGCGGCCTCTCGCAGAAGTCCTGGAAGAATAAGTTTCAGCCCGCACGTTCAAAGATGCGCCCACGCAACATGCCACGGCCGACTATGTCATCAGCGTCGCGATTTTGCGGGCGGACGGCCTTATCTCTTGTGGTGAAGTGATACGGTTAGGAGGCTTTGAGCGGCAAACACATTTCAGTCGCCCGTTGGTACCCGCTGGCATATATCGAGCGATTGAATGCGCCCGCGGCGCTTAAGAAGTCCTGGGAGACAGAGCGGGCGTTTTAGGGAGTGCGGGTGAACTGGCGGTTGCACTGGGCCAAACACGCGGGAGCTTGCGGTATGGGACGAAAGATTCTTCTGGTGACGGCGGATCAACAGCGCCATGACGCGCTCGGCTGTAATGGCGGACAAATCGCGCGCACCCCTGTCATCGACAGTTTGTCGGCAACGGGTATCAATTATAAACGGGCGCATAATCAGAATGTCGTCTGCATGCCGGCGCGGGCGACCATTATCTCGGGTCAGCACGTGCGCAGCCATGGTGTCACAATGAACGGCGTGCCATTGCCGGAGGATACGCCTGATATCGCGCGACTGCTCAAGGAGCAGGCTGGTTATAAAACCGCATTGATCGGAAAAGCGCATTTCGAGC